>CALGFH010000137.1 GCA_937881255.1 uncultured Actinomycetes bacterium | reverse complement strand
CGGGGTGGCCATGCAGCGGCTGCTGCTGGCCCGCCTGCGCCCGGCGACCCTGACCATGATGTCGGTCCTGTTGACCTTCGCCATCGCCCTGGTCATCGAGGGGACGCTCGGGTACGTCTTCACCGGCACCCAGCGCCGCATCCAGCTCGGCTACAGCGGGGCCAGCCTGGAGCTGTTCGGGGCCAGGGTGGCGGTGGTCAAGCTGATCGCGTTCGCGTTGGCCGCCGGGGCCATGGCGGCGCTGTATCTCCTGATGATGCGGAGCAGGTTCGGCCAGGCGCTGCGGGCGACGATCCAGCACAAGGAGGCGGCGCAGCTGGTCGGCATCGACACCGACCGGGTCGCCGGCTACGGCTTCGGGCTCGGCCTGGCCACGGCGGCCGTCGGCGGCACGGCGCTGGCGCTCGACGCGACCATCTACCCGTCGCTGCACTGGCACTGGATCGGCCCCCTGATGGCCATCATTGTGGTCGGCGGGCTCGGCAGCGTGCCCGGGGCCGCGATCGCCGCCATGGTGCTTGGTCTGCTGCTGAGCCTGCTCCAGATCCCCTTGGGGGCCACCTGGGCCCAGACCATCTTCTACGTCGCGTTGTTCGCCACCCTGGCCTTCCGGCCCCAGGGGTTCTTCGGAGGTCGCCTTGCCCAGCGGTTCTGAGGCGACGCGCCGGGCCGGCGGGGTCCTGCGGCTGGCCGCCCTCTTGGCCGGGGCCGGCCTGCTCCTGTCCTTTCCGGCCCTGGCCCCCAACCCGTATATCCTCTCGGCCGGCATCACCGTCCTCAACTACGCGGTCCTCTCCACCGCTTGGAGCCTCGTGGGCGGGTTCACCGGGTACATCTCCCTCGGGCACGGCGCCCTCCTCGGCCTGGGCGCCTACGGGACCGGGCTGCTGATCACCAAGGCCGGCCTGCCGAGCTTCGTCGCCCTGGCCGCCGCCGCCGCCATCGTGGCCCTGCTGGCCGTCCCGGTCGGCTTCGCGGCCCTCCGGGTGCGGGGCGCGTCCTTTGTCATCGTGTCGATCGCCCTGGTCCTGATCCTGCTGCTGGTGTTCCAGAGCTGGGCGTCGTTCACCGGCGGGTCCAGGGGCCTGGTGGTGCCCCGGCCGTTCCCGGACCTGACGCGGCCTGAGCATCACCGGGTGTTCTTCTTCCTGTTCGCCGGGCTCCTGGCGGCCGCGCTGGCGACCTGGTGGGCCATCGACCGGTCCCGGTTCGGGCTGGGCCTGCGGGCGATCCGGGAGGACGAGGACAAGGCCCAGGCGCTCGGCACCCCGACCTTCGCGTTCAAGCTGGCCGTGTTCGTGGTGTCGGCGGCCTTCACCGCCCTGGGCGGCGGGCTGTACGCGCTGTGGTTCGGCGACCTCGACCCGGTCTTTCAGTTCTCCGTGCTGACCGGCGCCTACATGGTGCTGATGGCCCTCCTCGGCGGCGTCCGCCACCTGTTCGGTCCCCTGTTGGGCGCCCTGATCGTCGGCTGGGCCCTGGAGTGGTTCAAGCTCCAGTACGGCGACACCCCGCTGCACCTGGTGGCCACCGGGCTCCTGCTCGGGGTGGTGGTGATGTTCATGCCCGACGGGGTCATCCCGGCCCTGTCCGGCCTGCTCGCCCGGTTCAGGCCTGGGGAGGCCTCGATCCGTGAGGTCACGGCCGCCGAGCTGCCGGCCAGCCAGGCCCGAGGTCCCCGTGCGTAGCCTGGAGACGGTCGAGCTCACCAAGTCCTTCGGTGGGGTGACCGCGGTCGACGCGGCGACCGTCGCCTTCCAGGACGGCAAGGTGAACGCCCTGATCGGACCCAACGGCTCCGGCAAGACGACGTTCTTCAACTGCGTCACCGGGATGATCAGGCCCGACTCGGGTCGGGCGAGCTACCGCGGCCAGGACATCACCGGCAAGGCGCCGCACCGGATCACGCGGGCCGGGATCGGGCGCAGCTTCCAGCTGTGCCGGGTCTTCCCCCGCATGACGGTGCTCGACAACCTGCTGGTCGCCGTCCGCGCGGGCGGGCTCAAGGCACAGCTGACCAGCGCCCGCGACCGCGCCGAGATCGCCCGCGCCCGCGGCTGGCTGGAGCGCATGGGCATCGACCATCTGGAGCGCGCCGAGGCCCGCAACCTGTCGTGGGGCCAGCAGAAGCTGCTCGAGCTCGCCGGGGTGATGATGGGCGACCCCGAGACGATCCTGCTCGACGAGCCGGCCGGCGGGGTGAACCCGGCCCTCCTCGAGCGCATCGCCGGGCTGGTGCGCCAGCTCAACCAGGAAGGCAGGACCTTCGTGATCGTCGAGCACAACATGGATTTGGTCATGGGGCTCAGCGACCACATCGTCGTCTTCGACCGCGGCCGACCGATCGCCGAAGGCCCCCCCTCGGCCATCAAGTCCGACCCGAGAGTCCTCGAGGCCTACCTTGGCGTCTGAGTTCCTGCTCGAGCTGAACGACATCCAGGCCGGCTACGGACGGGCCGCCCCGGTGCTGCGCGGCCTGACGGTGAAGGTCCCGCCGGCCACGGTGGTCTGCCTGGTCGGGCCGAACGGGGCCGGCAAGTCCACCGTCCTCAAGGTCGCCAGCGGGCTCCTGGCCCCCCGGTCGGGCCGGGTCGTGGTCGACGGCGCCGACGTCACCGGCCAGGGGCCGCAGCAGCTGCTGGCCGCCGGGCTCGCCCACGTCCTGCAGGGCCACAGCGTCTTCCGCGAGATGACCGTGGCCGAGAACGTGCTCCTCGGCGGCTACACCCTCAAGGACCGGGCGGTGATCCAGGAACGGATCGAGTTCGTGCGGGACCTGTTCCCGGTGGTGGACGAGCGCTGGCGGTCGCTGGCCGGCCTGCTGTCGGGCGGCCAGCAAAAGCAGGTCGAGTTCGCGCGGTCGCTCATGGTCAGCCCCAAGGTGGTGCTGCTCGACGAGCCGTCCATGGGCCTGGACCCCAAGGCCACCAGCACGGTGTTCGACCAGGTGGTGCGCATGCGCGAGGCGGGGACGGCGGTCCTGCTGGTCGAGCAGAACGCCCGCCGGGCCCTGGAGACGGCCGACATCGGCTGCGTCCTCGACCTCGGCAAGGTCCACATCTCCGGCCCGGCGCCCCAGCTGCTGGCCGACCCCCAGCTGAGCGAGCTCTACCTCGGAGGACGACCCGCCGAGCCGCCGACCACACCCAAGAGGTGACCACCCGTGGCCACACGCACCCTCCGCATCATCATGAACGGCGTCACCGGCCGCATGGGCCACCGCCAGCACCTGCTCCGCTCCATCCTGGCCATCCGCCGGGACGGCGGCATCGCCCTGCCCGACGGCGGCCGCCTCCAGGTGGAGCCCGTCCTGGTCGGCCGCAGCCGTGACAAGCTGGCCGACCTCGCCCGGGCCCACGAGGTCGCCGAGTTCACCACCGACCTCGACGCCGCCCTGGCCGACGAGCGCGCCCTCGTGTACTTCGACGCCCAGGTGACCAGCGAGCGCACCAAGGCGATCCTGGCCGCGATCGCCGCCGGCAAGCACGTCTACACCGAGAAACCGGTCGCCGAATCGGTCGCCGAGGGCTGGGAGCTGGTGCAGGCGGCCAGGACGGCGGGCCTCGTCAACGGGGTCGTCCACGACAAGCTGTTCCTGCCCGGCCTGCTGAAGCTGCAGCGGCTGCTGGAGGCCGGCTTCTTCGGCCGCGTCCTGTCGGTGCGGGGAGAGTTCGGCTACTGGGTGTTCGAAGGCGACCTCGAGCCGGCCCAGCGCCCGAGCTGGAACTACCGCGCCGAGGACGGGGGCGGGATCGTCCTGGACATGTTCTGCCACTGGAACTACGTCCTGGAGAACCTCTTCGGCCCGGTGCGGGCCGTGACCGCCAAGGCGGTGACCCACATCCCCGAGCGCTGGGACGAGCAGGGCAACCGGTACCAGGCCACCGCCGACGACGCCGCCTATGCCATCTTGGAGCTCGACGGTGGCATCGTGGCCCAGATCAACTCGTCGTGGGCCGTGCGGGTCGACCGGGAGGAGCTGGTCCGGTTCCAGGTCGACGGCACCGGCGGCTCGGCCGTGGCGGGCCTGTTCGGCTGCAAGATCCAGCCGCGGGTGAGCACCCCGGTGGCCGTCTGGAACCCCGACGTCCCCACCGACCAGGACTTCCCGGCCCACTGGCAGGAGGTCCCCGACCACCGGGAGCTGGCCAACGGGTTCAGGGCCCAGTGGGAGCGGTTCCTCGCCGACGTCGACGCCGGCCGGCCCCACCCCTACGACCTCCTCGCCGGGGTGCGCGGCCTCCAGCTGGTCGAGGCCGCGCTGCGGTCCTCCACCGAGGGTCGGCGCGTCGAGCTCGAGTGGGCCCAGTGAGCCGGCGCCTGTCGATCCCCGACGCCGCGGGAGCCTGGCGGACCATCCGGCTCGCCGAACCGCGAGCCTGGCCCGAGCATCCCCGGCCGTACCGCTCCCGGGTGGCCTTCGCCGCCGCCCACGTGGCCGCCGACCCGTTCGGGGAGAACGTGCCCGGTGCGCCCGCGGTGGTCGACTGGAACGCGACCCTGGCCTTCCGGCGGCACCTGTTCCGGTACGGGTTCGGCGTGGCCGAGGCGATGGACACCGCCCAGCGGAACATGGGCCTGGACTGGAGCGCCGTGCAGGAGCTGGTGCGCCGCAGCGCCGCCCAAGCCCAGGAGCTGGGGGCGCGCATCGCCTCGGGCGCCGGCACCGACCACAAAGACCAGCTCTCCTCGGTGGGCGAGGTCATCGACGCCTACCTCGAGCAGATCGACTTCGTCCAGAGCACCGGCTCCCAGGTCATCCTGATGGCGTCGCGGCAGCTGGCCAGGCTGGCCGCGACCGCCGACGACTATCTGCGGGTCTACGAGGTGCTGCTGGGGCAGGTGACGGCCCCGGTGATCCTCCACTGGCTGGGCGAGGCCTTTGACCCGCAGCTCAGGGGCTACTGGGGATCCAGCGAGGTTCCGGTCGCCACCAAGACCTTCCTCGAGCTGATCGGCGCCCATGCGAGCATGGTCGACGGCGTCAAGGTCTCGCTGCTGTCGGCCGAGCACGAGGTCGCCCTCCGGGCCCTGCTGCCCGACGGCGTGCGCCTGTACACCGGCGACGACTTCAACTACCCCGAGCTGATCGGCGGTGACAGCACCCACCATTCGGACGCCCTGCTGGGGGCGTTCGCCGCGGTGGCACCGGCGGCGTCGGCGGCCCTGGCGGCCCTGGACGCCGGCGACCGGCCCCGGTACGACCGCGAGATGGCCGGCACGCTGGCCCTGTCGCGCCACATCTTCGCCGCCCCCACCTACTACTACAAGACCGGCATCGCCTTCATGGCCTGGCTCTGTGGGCGGCAGCCCGGCTTCACCATGGTTGGGGGGCTCCAGTCGGCCCGCTCGGTCGTGCACCTGTCGAGGCTGTTCACCCTGGCCAACGAGGCGCGGCTGCTGCCAGACCCCGACCTGGCGGCCCACCGGCTGAGCCTGTGGCTGGCCGCGGCCGGGGTCAGGCGCTGAGGCCATGGCCCTGACCGCGGTCGACGTGCCCAGCGGGCTGCCGGCCCGGGTCCGCACCCCGACGCCCGGGGACCCCAGGCTGGCCCGGCTGTCGCTGAACCAGAAGACGACCGAACGGTGGCCGCTCCGGGCGACGATCGAGGGGACCGCGGCGGCCGGGCTGCGCTCCATCGGCCTGTGGCGCGAGCCCGTCGCCGCGGCCGGCCTGCGGGTGGCCGCCGGCTGGGTCGAGGACGCCGGCCTGCGGGTGTCGTCGCTGTGCCGCGGCGGGTTCTTCACCGCGGCGGACCCGGCCGGACAGGCCGCCGCGGCCGCCGACAACCGGGCCGCCATCGAGGAGGCCGCCGTCCTGCGGGCCGGCACCCTGGTGCTCGTCCCGGGCGGGCTGCCCCCCGGCGACAAGGACATCACCGGCGCGCGCTCCCGGGTGGTCGACGCCGTGGCCGAGCTGGTGCCCTATGCCCTAGAGCGGGGGGTCACGCTCGCGATCGAGCCGATGCACCCCATCTATGCGGCCGACCGCGGCGTGGTGTCGACCCTTGCCCTGGCCCTCGACATCGCCGAGCAGTTCCCCGGCGACGCCGTCGGCGTCGTCCTCGACACCTTCCACCTGTGGTGGGAGCCCGGGGTCCTGGCCCAGATCGGGCGGGCCGGCCAGCGGATCTTCGGCTACCAGCTGGCCGACTGGATCACCCCCCTGCCGGCGGATCCGCTGCTGGCCCGCGGGATGGTGGGGGACGGGCACGTCAACTTCGCCGAACTCACCGATGCGGTGGCGGCCGCCGGATACCGGGGCGATGTCGAGGTCGAGATCTTCAACGCCGACGTCTGGGACGCCCCCCCGGACCAGGTCCTGGCCACGATGGCCCGCCGCTACGTGGAGCTGGTCGAGCAACATCTGTAGCGAGGTTTCCGCGAGTAGGTGAATGGCCGACTGCACGGTCTGTGAGCAGCGTTGAGGACCGCTGCCGTCCGGCTGACCTTGACTGGGTGCCGAGACGGTCGACGCAAGGGAGACCCAGTGGCGTTAGGGACACTGGGTGACTTGCTCGTTGACCAAGGCCTGTCGATACGACGGGTGAACGCGGGGAGAAACTGGAGCTTGCTCGCCTCATGGACATGGAGGACAGCATGCTCGAGCGGCTGGGCGCCGCCGGCCGGTTAGCGGAGGACGACCGCCGCAGGCAGCAACCATTTGCCTCCTTGGCACG
>CALGFH010000136.1 GCA_937881255.1 uncultured Actinomycetes bacterium | reverse complement strand
ACCCTGCGGGATGCGAAGCTCGCCTACAAGACCTATGGGACCCTTGACCAGGACAAGAGCAACGCCGTCGTCTACCCCACCTGGTACTCCGGGCAGCACTACGACAACGAGTGGCTGATCGGGGACGGGATGGCCCTCGACCCCGCCAGGTACTTCATCATCGTGCCAAACATGCTCGGCAACGGGCTGTCGTCCTCGCCGAGCAACACCCCACCCCCCTACGACCGGGCCAGGTTCCCCCGGGTGACCGTGTACGACAATGTGACCGCCCAGCACCGGCTGGTCACCGAGCGGTTCGGCATCCAGCGGCTGGCGCTGGTGACTGGCTGGTCAATGGGCGCGGGACAGAGCTACCAGTGGGCGGTCAGCCACCCCGAGATGGTCTCCAGGATCCTGCCATTCTGCGGGTCGGCCAAGACCAGCGAGCACAACATCGTCTTCCTGGAAGGGGTCAAGGCGGCACTCACGGCGGATGGGGCGTTCCAGGAGGGCTGGTATGAGACGCCACCGGCCAGGGGCCTGCGCGCCATGGCCCGGGTATACGCCGGCTGGGGGTTCTCGCAGGCCTTCTACTGGCAGCGGCTGTACCACACCGAGATGGGCTACTCCTCGCTGGAGGACTTCCTGATCTCCTTTTGGGAGGGCTTCTTCCTGGCCAAGGACGCCAACAATCTGCTGGCCATGCTGTGGACCTGGCAGAACGGGGACATCGGCAAGACGCCAGGCTTCGACGGCGACTTCGAGCGAGCGCTCGGCGCGATCACGGCCAAGGCGATCGTCATGCCGGCGGAGAAGGACCTCTACTTCCCGCCCGAGGACAACGCCTACGAGGTCAGGCACATGCCCAACGCGGAGCTGCGGGTGATCCCCGGTGTCTGGGGGCACTTCGCCGGCGGCGGGCTCGACGCCGACATGACCGACACCAAGTTCATCGACGACGCGTTGAAGGAGCTCCTCGCCCAGGAGGTATGACGTGCCGGTGCTGTGAGGAACCGGAGACAAACAGCGGGCAGATGGGCCACCCGACGCGCGGTCTGGTCCTTGGCTTGAGGACCAGGCCGTGTGGTCAGGACGGACCCCCTGCCGCCACCAGGCGATGACGGTCGGCCGCCGCACCGAAGACGGTCATTTTGGAGGAGGTGGGCCAGGATGGCGTTGGCAGATGAGCTTGCCTACACCACGGCGACGGAGCTGGCGGCACGGATGCGGCGACGCGAGCTGTCCCCGGTTGAGGTCGTGGACGCCTGCATCGAGCGCATCCAGGCCAGAAACGACAGCCTGAACGCTCTTGTTTACCTCGGCTTTGATGAGGCCCGCCAACGGGCCCGCGAGGCCGAGCAGGCGCTGGTGTCCGGGGCCGAGCTTGGGGTGCTGCATGGGGTGCCCACCGCGATCAAGGACCTGTTCGACTTCCAGCCCGGCTGGCCGGCGACCTTCGGCGGCATCCGCGCGCTCAAGAACTACACCCTGGACATCTCCTGCGCGTTCGCCGAGCGGATCCAGCGGGCCGGCGCGATCGTGGTCGGCAAGACCAACAGCCCGATCATGGGGTTCCGGGGCACCTGCGACAACTACCTGTTCGGGCCCAGCCGCAACCCCTTCGACACCGCCAAGAACACCGGTGGCTCCTCGGGGGGCAGCGCCGCCGCGGTCGCCGACGGGCTGCTGCCCCTGGCCGAGGGGACCGACGGGGGAGGCTCGATCCGCATCCCCGCCGCCTGGTGCGGCGTGTACGGCTACAAGGCCTCCTTCGGTCGCATCCCCTACGTCCTTCGGCCCAATGCCTTCGGCGGCATCAACCCGTTCCTGTTCGAGGGGCCGATCACCAGGACGGTCGAGGACGCCGCGCTGGCCCTGGACGCCTTGGCTGGCTATGACTCCAGGGACCCGTTCAGCCTCGACACCGGCGAGCGCTTTATGCCGGCGGTGCGCCGGTCCATCAGCGGCTGGCGGATCGCCTACAGCCCCAACTTCGACGTCTTCCCGATCGACAAGCGCGTCGCCGAGGTCGTGGGCGGCGCCGTGCAGGCCTTCGAGCAGGCCGGCGCGCAGGTGGAGGAGGTCCGGCTGGGCATTGATCGGGACCAGCGGGAGCTGAGCGACCTGTGGTGCCGGCTGATCATGCCGATCAACGTGGAGACGTTCGAGAACTTCAAGCGCGACGGGCTGGACCTGCTCGCCGACCACCGCGAGGACTTCCCGCCCGAGTACCTGCGGTGGGTGGAGGAAGGCTACCGAATGAGCGCATTAGACCTCTCGCGCGACCAGCAGACCCGCGCGGAGATCTACGATGCGATCCAGCGGGTGCTGGACGATCACCACCTGCTGGTGACCCCGACGCTGGCCTGCCTGCCCGTGGACAACGCCGACGACGGCAACACCATGGGCCCCAACCGCATCAACGACGTCGAGGTCGACCCACTGATCGGCTGGTGCCTGACCTACTTCGTCAACTTCTCCGGCCACCCCGCCGCCTCGATCC
>CALGFH010000135.1 GCA_937881255.1 uncultured Actinomycetes bacterium | reverse complement strand
GGGGCGGTGTACTGGCGGCCGCTGCCGGGGGAGGACCGGGGGGCGAGGGTGATCGCGCTGATCGAGGCGGCGCTGGCCAGGGGGCGGGGGGCGATCGTGGTGACGCCGGAGGTGGCGGCGGGGTCGGCGGTCGGGGATGCGGTCCGCAAGGCGTTCCCGGAGGCGGCCGACCTGGCCAGCGACCTGTCGGACCGGCGCAGGTTCCGGGCCTGGGCCGAGCTGCGGCAGGGGCGGCGGATGGTGGTGGTCGGGGGGCGGTCCAGCGTGCTGGCGCCGCTGCCGGCGCTGGGGTGCGTGATCGTGGACGACGAGGCCAACTTCGCCCACAAGGAGCAGCGCAGCCCCCGGTTCCACACCCGCGAGGTGGCGCTGCGCCGGGCCGCCACCGCCCGGGCGCTGTGCGTGCTCACCGGGACGGTGCCGTCGGCCGAGGCCCTGGCGGCCATTCAGACCGGCCAGTGCCGGCTGCTGGCACCCGACCGGGCGGCCGAGCGGGCCGCCCGCCCGCTGGTCGAGGTGGTCGACCCCGACGACGAGGGCCCGACCGCGGCCCGCCTCCATCCCCGCGGCCTGGCCGCCGTCCGGGCCGCCCTGGCCCGCGACGAGCCGGCGTACGTGCTGGTGCCGCGGCGGGGCGGGGCCGACCCGGCCGCGCCCGGGGCCCGCAGCGCCGGCCAGGTCGCGGCCGAGCTGGGGCGCATCCTGCCCGGGGTGCCGGTGTGGCGGCTGGACCGGGAGGTGGTCGACCCGGGCATGGTGCCGCCCTGGGCCGGGCGGCAGCCGGGCGTGGTCGTCGGCACCGTGGCCGGGGTCAAGGACCACCCGCCGCTCACCGGCTGCCGCACCGTGGTCGTGGTCGGCGCCGACACCGCCCTCGGCCAGGCCGAGGTCCGGTCGGCCGAGGAGGCCTACCGGACCTGGAGCCGGGCCGCCACCTGGTGCGGCCCCCGCGGCGGCGCCGGCCGCCTCGTCCTCCAGACCCGCCACGGCGGCCACCACGCCGTCCAGGCCCTGGTCCGCTGGGACCCGGAGTTCTTCTGGCGCCACGAGCTCCCGCGCCGGGTCGAGCTCGGCTTCCCCCCGGCCAGGCGCCTGGTCCTGGTCGAAGGGCCCGAGCCGGGCGAGGCCTCGGCGGCCATGGCCGCCCTGGCCGCCGCCCTCGGTCCCAAGGTCGAGCTGCTCGGCCCGGCGGAGATGGGCAGAGGCTGGCGTATCATCGCCAAGGTCGAGGACGCCGAGTCGGCGGCCAGGGCCCTGCGCCCCCTGCTCGTCGAGGCGTCCCGGGCCGGCGGCCCCCGCATGTCGGTGGACGTCGAGCCCCTCGAAGTCCTGGCCGTCCCCCGCTAGCACCACCGTCGCAGAGGAGAACCGAACCCAGTGGCAGTGCTCGAGATCCGGCTGTTCGGCGACCCGGTCCTGACCCAGAAGTCGGACCCGGTGACCCGGTTCGACGCCGAGCTGGCCCGCTTCGGCGACGACCTGCTGGAGACCCTCCGGTCCGCCTACGGCGTCGGCCTGGCCGCGCCGCAGGTCGGCGTGCTCAAGCGCATGTTCGCCTACGACATCCCGCCCAACGAGGAGACCGGCGAGCACCCGTTCGGGGTGCTGGTCAACCCGGTCATCACCCGCTGGGAGGGCGAGCAGGACGGCGAGGAGGGCTGCCTGTCCTTCCCCGGCATCTACTACGCCTGCAAGCGGGCCATGGAGGTCACCGTGGACGCCGTCGACGTGCGCGGCCAGCCGCTGCAGGTCGAGGGCGACGGGCTGCTGGCCCGCTGCATGCAGCACGAGATCGACCACCTGGACGGGGTGCTGTTCATCGAGCGGCTGTCCCGGGGCGACCGCAAGCGGGCCCTCAAGCAGTGGCGCGAGCGCGAGTTCGACCTCGAGTTCGAGGGCATCGCCCCCCACCTGCACCGGTCGGACCTCACCATCAAGCCCGACAAGACCCTGTAGCGGGCCGGGCGTGCGGGTCGTGTATCTGGGCACGCCGGCGGCGGCGGTGCCGCCGCTGGAGGCGCTGCTCGCCTCCGCCCACGAGGTGGTGGCCGTGGTCACCCGGCCCGACCGGCCCCGCGACCGGCGGAGCGGGACGCCGCTGCCCTCGCCGGTCAAGCAGGCCGCCCAGGCGGCCGGGCTGCCGGTGCTGGAGCCGCCCGGCGGCCGCGACCCGGAGCTGCCCCGGCGGCTGGCCGGGACCGGGGCCGACATCGGGGTCGCCTGCGCCTTCGGCTACCTGCTGCCCGACCCGGTGCTGGCCGCCCTGCCCAGGGGCATCATCAACCTCCACTTCTCGCTCCTGCCCGCCTACCGGGGGGCCGCCCCGGTGCAGCGGGCCCTGCTCGACGGCGCCGAGGTCACCGGGGTCACCACCTTCGTGATCGACGCCGGCATGGACACCGGGCCGATGCTGCTGGCCGCCGAGGTGGCGGTCGGCCCGGAGGAGGACGCCGGCGCCCTGACCATGCGGCTGGCCGAGGTCGGGGGCCGCCTGACCGTGGAGACCCTGGACGCGCTGGAGGCCGGCCAGGTCGAGCCCCGGCCCCAGCCGGAGACCGGGGCCAGCCTCGCCCCCAAGGTCACCGTCGAGGAGGCCCGGCTCGACTTCGGCCGCCGAGGTGACGGTCGGCCCGGAGGAGGACGCCGGCGCCCTGACCATGCGCCTGGCCGAGGTCGGGGGGCGCCTGACCGTTGAGACCCTGGACGCGCTGGAGGCCGGCCAGGTCGAGCCCCGGCCCCAGCCCGAGGCCGGGGCCAGCCTCGCCCCCAAGGTCACCGTCGAGGAGGCCCGGCTCGACTTCGACCGGCCGGCCCGCCGCCTGGCCGACGCCGTCCGTGCCTTCACCCCGGCCCCCGGGGCCTGGACCACCCACCGCGGCCGCCGCCTCAAGGTCAGCCGGGCGGCCCTGGCCGGACCTGGGGGGTCTGGGGAGGGGACCGCCCAGCTGGACCCGGGCCGGCTCGCCGTCGACCCCGGCGGGCGCCTGCTCGTCGGGACGGCCGACGGCGCCCTCGAGCTGGTCGAGCTGCGCCCCGAGGGCCGCAAGGCCATGTCCGGGGCCGAGTTCGCCCGCGGCGCCCGCCTCGGCCCCGACGAATGGCTGGGCCGGTGACCGCCGGCCGCCCCCGCGGCCCCCGCGGGACGAGCGGGTCGCGCCGCCCCCGCCCGGCCGAGGCGACCGCCCAGCCCAGCGCCCGGCGCCCACCGGCCAGCGCCCGGGACGTCGCCCTGGCGGCGCTGGAACGGGCCGACGGCGGGGCCTACGCCAACCTGGCCCTGCCGCCGCTGCTGCGACGGTCGACCCTGAACCCCTCGGAGCGGGCCGCCGCCACCGACCTGGTCTACGGGTCGCTGCGGATGCGGGGGGCCCTCGACTTCGCCCTGGCCCCGCTGTCCCGCCAGCCCCTGGACCGGCTGGAGCCGCTGGTCCTGCGGGGCCTGCGCCTGGGCGCCTACGAGCTGCTGTTCGGGGGCACGGCCACCCACGCGGCCGTGGCCGAGACCGTCGGGGCGGTGGCCAGGGCCGGCCACCGCGGCCAGGCCGGCTACGTCAACGCCGTGCTGCGCCGGCTGGCCACGGCCACCCCGGCCTGGAGACCGTCGGGGCGGTGGCCAGGGCCGGCCACCGCGGCCAGGCCCGCTACGTCAACGCCGTGCTCCGCCGCCTGGCCGGCGCCCCGCCCGCCTGGCCCGACCCGGAGCGCGACCCGGTCGGCTGGGCCACCACCCGCGGCTCCCACCCGGCCTGGATCGTGGAGGACGCGCTGGCCCGCCTCGGCCCCCAGCAGCTGGTCGCCCTGGTCGAGGCGGACAACGCCCGCCCCGAGGTCAGCCTGCGGGCCACCCCCGGCCGGACCACCCGCGACGAGCTCCTGGCCGAGCTGGCCGAGGCCGGCCTGGCCGCCCGCCCGAGCCCGCTCAGCCCCGACTGCGTGACCCTGGAGCGGGGCGACCCGGGAGCCCTGGCCGCCGTCCGCGAGGGCCGGGCGGTGGTCCAGGACGCGGCCTCGGCCCTGATCGCCCCGGCCGTCGGCGCCAGCCCCGGGGACCTGGTGGCCGACCTGGCCGCCGGCCCCGGCGGCAAGGCCGGCCACCTGGCCGCCCTCGGCGCCCGGGTCCTGGCCGTCGAGCGCAACCGGCGCCGGGCCCGCCTGGTCGCCGACACGGCCAGCCGACTGGGGGTGGCCGACCGGCTCCACACCGTGGTCGCCGACGGCCGCCGCCCGCCGCTGCGACCCGGCCAGGCCGACGCCGCCCTGGTCGACGCCCCCTGCACCAACCTGGGCAGCCTGCGCCGCCGCCCCGAGGCCCGCTGGCGCCACGGGCCCGACGACGTCGCCGGGCTGGTCGAGCTCCAGCTCGCCCTGGTGGAGGCGGCCGCCGACGCCGTCCGGCCCGGCGGGACCGTCCTGTACTCGGTCTGCACCTGGACCACGGCCGAGACCGAGGAGGTGGTCGCCGAGCTGCTGCGGCGCCGCGACGACCTGCGCCTGGACGAGACCCGTCAGCTGTGGCCGCACCGGAACGGGGCCGACGGCATGTTTCTTGCACAGCTGTTCAAGGTAAGGTGAAGCTCAAGAACGACGCTCACCTTCTCCCGAAGCCCGCCGATACCATCAGCAACGACTGTGGTCCACGCCCGAGGAGCTCCGTGATCCGACGCCTGGCACCGTCGGTGCTCAACGCCGACCTCGCCCAGCTCGCCGATCAGGTTCGGCTGGTCGAAGAAGCCGCCGATTGGATCCACCTCGACCTGATGGACGGACATTTCGTGCCCAACCTCACCCTGGGCCCGCCGGTGGTGGCCGCCCTGCGGCCCCACACCAGCCGCTACCTCGACTGCCACCTGATGGTGGACGACCCCGAGGCGCTGCTGCCGGCGCTGGCCGAGGCCGGGGCCAGCGGGGTGTCGATGCACGTGGAGGCGCTCGACGACCCGGCCAGGGCGCTGGCCGCCGCGGCCGAGCACGGCCTCGACGCCGGGCTGGCCGTCAAGCCGGGCACGCCGCTGGACACCGTCCTGCCCTACCTGGACAGCCTCGACCTGGTCCTGGCCATGACGGTCGAGCCGGGCTTCGGCGGCCAGGCGTTCGACGACCAGGTGCTGCCCAAGATCACCGCCGCCTCCCGGGCCATCGCCGGGGCCGGGCGGCCGGTCGCGCTCCAGGTCGACGGCGGCGTCAACGCGGCGACGCTGCCACGGTGCCTGCGGGCGGGCGCCGACGTGTTCGTGGTCGGCTCCGCCATCTTCGGCGCCGACGACCCGGCCGCCGCGGCCAAGGCGTTCCGGGAACTGATCGACGGGGGGGCTGGCTGAGGGTGGACGAGATGGTCCTGATCGCCGACGACGACCGCGACATCGTGCGGTTCGTCGAGGTCAACCTCCGGCTGGAGGGCTTCGAGGTGATCACGGCCCACGACGGCCAGGACGCGCTCACCAAAGCCCTCGACCAGCAGCCCAACCTGATCCTGCTCGACGTGATGATGCCCCGGATGGACGGCTACGAGGTCTGCACCAAGCTGCGGGCCGACGGCCGCAGCGCCCACATCCCGGTGATCATGCTGACCGCCAAGTCGCTCTCGGCCGACAAGGTGCTCGGCCTGACCGCCGGGGCCGACGACTACATCATCAAGCCGTTCGACCCCATGGAGCTGGTCGCGCGGGTCAAGACGACCCTGCGCCGGGCCAGCGAGATGCGCTCGCTGTCGCCGCTGACCGGGCTGCCCGGCAACCTCCGGATCGAGCAGGAGATCGCCCACCGGATGGACCGCGGCAAGGCGGTCGCGGTCGCCTACGCCGACCTGGACAACTTCAAGTCCTACAACGACCGCTACGGGTTCCTCCGCGGCGACGAGGTCATCTCGCTGTTCGCCCAGGTCCTGCGGCGAGCCGCCCAGGACGCGGCCGGCCCGGACGGGTTCGTCGGCCACATCGGCGGCGACGACTTCGTCGCCCTGGTCCCCCCGGAGGCGGCCGAGACCTTCGCCAGCCGGGTCATCACCAGCTTCGACGACCGCATCCCGACCCTCTACGACCCCGAGGACGCCAGCGCCGGCTCGATCGAGCTGGAGGACCGCCAGGGCCAGCTCCGCCGCTTCCCGATCGTCTCGGTCTCCCTCGGCATCGCCTCCAGCGCCCAGCGGGTCTTCACCAACCACCGCGAGCTGGTCGCCACCGCCACCGAGCTCAAGCACGTGGCCAAGCGCCAGCAGGGCTCCAGCTACGCCCTGGACCGCCGCACCGACGGGTTCTAGCCAGGTCAGCCTGGGTGTACGCTGCTGATGACGTAGCACGCGCGTCTCCGGGGCGGGGTGGAAGTCCCCACCGGCGGTGAGAGCCCGCGACCCCTGGCCGCTTGCGGCCGGGGTGGACCCTGTGGAACCCAGGGGCCGACGGTGACAGTCCGGATGCGAGGAGGCGGCGGCCGCGCGCTGGGCTGCCATGCCCAGGCGCGGCCTCCACCACGCCCCGAGCAGGAGGGCAGTGGTGGCGGCAGCCGAGCGGGACCCGGACGAGGCCTGGATGGCCCGGGCGGTGGCGCTCGCCGAGGGCGGGCGCGGGACCGTCAGCCCCAACCCGATGGTCGGCGCCGTGCTGGTCCGCGACGGCCGGGTCGTCGGGGAGGGCTTCCACCGGGCCGCGGGCCAGCCCCATGCCGAGGCGCTGGCCCTGGCCGCGGCCGGGGCGGCGGCCGCCGGGGCGACCTGCTATGTGACCCTGGAGCCGTGCGCCCACCACGGGCGCACCCCGCCCTGCGCCGACGCGCTGGTGGCGGCCGGGGTGGCCAGGGTGGTGGCGGCCGTGCCCGACCCCGACCCGAGGGTCGACGGGGCCGGGCTGGCCCGGCTGCGGGCGGCCGGGATCGCGGTCGCCGTCGGGGCCGGCGCCGGGGCGGCGGCCACCCAGAACGCCGCCTACCTGACCCACCGCCGCCTGGGGCGGCCGCGGGTCACCCTCAAGGCCGCGGCCAGCCTGGACGGCAAGGTCGCGGCCCCCGACGGCACCTCGAAATGGATCACCGGGCCGGCGGCCCGGGCCGACGCCCACCGGCTGCGGGCCGAGGCCGACGCGGTCATGGTCGGCGCCGGCACCGCCCTGGCCGACGACCCCCGCCTCACCGTGCGCCTGCCCGGCTGGACCGGGCGCCAGCCCCTGCGGGTGCTGGTCGACGCCGCCGGCCGGGTCGGCGCCGACGGGCACCTGTTCGACGGCGAGGCCGAGACCCTGGTCGC
>CALGFH010000134.1 GCA_937881255.1 uncultured Actinomycetes bacterium | reverse complement strand
GGTGGCGTCGGTCACCGGGCCACCTCCTCTCCCTCGCGCCGCGCTTGGCCGGCGCCGAGGTCGGACAGGACGGTGGCCATGGCGTCGGCCAGGCGGTCGATGTCCTCCTTGGTCCGGCGCTCGGTCACCGCGACCAGGAGGCCGTCCTCGAGGCCGGGGGCCAGCCCGGCCAGGGGCAGCCCGGCCAGCAGGCCGTGGTCGACCAGGCGCCGGCTGACCTCGGCCGGGTCGGCCGGCAGCCGGACCACCAGCTCCTTGACGAAGGGCTGATCACCGAAGGCCAGCGAGACCCCGGGGATGTCGGCCAGCCGGCTGGCCGCGTACCGGGCCGCCCGCAGGCTCAGCCGCCCCAGCTCCTCCAGGCCCTGGGGTCCCAGCCAGGTCAGGTACACGGCGGCCGCGATCGCGTTCAGGGTCTGGTTGGTGCAGATGTTGCTGGTCGCCTTCTCCCGCCGGATGTGCTGCTCGCGGGCCTGGAGGGTGAGCACGAAGGCCCGCCGCCCGGCCGTGTCCAGCGTCTCGCCGACCAGCCGCCCGGGCAGCCGCCGCACGTCCTCCGGTCGGCAGGCCAGGAACCCGAAGGCCGGGCCGCCGAAGTTGGGGTGGTTCCCGAGCCCCTGGCCCTCCCCGACCACGACGTCGGCCCCGAGCCGCCCGGGCGGCTCCAGCACCCCGGCGGTCAGCGGGTCGAAGCTGACCAGCATCCGGGCCCCGACCGCATGGGCCAGGTCGGCCGCCGCGGCCACGTCCTCGACCACCCCGAAGAAGTTGGGCTGGGCCAGCAGCACCGCCGCCGTCTGGTCGCTGGCCTTGCCCCGCACCTCGTCCAGGTCGGTCTGGCCGTCAAGGGCGCCGACCTCGACCAGCTTGATGGCCAGGCCCTGGCTGTAGGTCTCCAGCAGCTCCCGCACCCGCGGGGCCACGGCCGCGCTCACCAGCAGCTCGCTGCGCCGGGTGGCGGCAACGGCCATGGTCGCGGCCTCGGCCACCGCCGAGGCGCCGTCGTACAACGAGGCGTTGGAGACCTCCAGGCCGGTCAGCTCGCTGATCAGCGTCTGGTACTCGAACAGGGCCTGGAGCACGCCCTGGCTCATCTCCGGCTGGTAGGGGGTGTAGGAGGTGGCGAACTCCCCCCGCCCGGCCAGGTACCAGACCGAGGCCGGCACGTAGTGGTCGTAGACGCCGGCGCCGAGGAAGCAGGTCAGCTCGTCCAGGTGCCGGTTGCGGGCGGCCAGCCGGCCCAGCTCGGCCGCCACCTCCTGCTCGGCGTGGGGCCGGGGCAGGTCGAGGTCGGCCGGGGCGCGCAGGTCGGAGGGGATGGGCTGGAACAGCTGTTCGACGTCGTCGAGGCCGAGGGCGGCCAGCATCCGGTCGACGTCCTCACTGGTGTGGGGCTGGTAGCTCAACGCTCCTCCTGACGCGCCCCACCCGGCGCCCCGGCAGCTCCCCGGCGCCTCCCCCCGGTGGGATCGACATAGAGACTTATCTACTTAGAGACTTCTCGATGTATCCATCTATCTCGCCCAGCAACCCAGCCAGGGCGCGGCGATTGAACCACCGCCCTCCGAACCCCCGCAACGCCCCACCGATGGATGCGGCGAGTCAGCCGGCCTGTCTGGCGGCGGCGGGGCCGCGGCGCTGGGCGATCTCGGCCCAGCTCGGGGTCCGCGGGCAGTGGCGGAGCCTGCCGCGGTGGGTCGGGCACCACCCGCGGCCGGCCCGCCGCCGCCGCCCGCTCGACCGGGCCCCCACCGCCCCGCTCCGGCACCCGCGCCGGCCCCTTCCCCGGCTGCCCGGTCCCGGCCGGCTCCTCGGGAACGAGGCTGGGGCCGTGCTCCACCGGGATGGGCGGGGGGGCCATCTGGCTCGGAGGCTCGAGGCCGTACTTGGCGAGCAGGGAGAGGTAGTCGCGCTGGTACAGGACCTTGATGCGGACGTCCGGGTAGAGCTCGCGGAGCCGCCGGACCTTGCGGTTCTTCTTGGTCACGAGCCGCTGGTTGAGCGTGGTGATCTCGATGTAGAGCCCGAACCCGGGCAGGTAGAAGTCGGGCCGGAAGTGCTGGGTCGGCCGGGCGTCGGCGTCCCACTCGATCGGGAAGGCGGTCGGCTCGTACTCCCACTCGACCCGGTAGAAGTCGAGCAGGCGCGCGAATTCGCACTCGGAGTTGTGCGCGAAGGTGATCTGGTCGGCCGGCCGAGTCGCTCCCGCGCTGGTGGCCATGGCCGCCGCTAGCCTTGGTTCCCCTGCGGTGCCGCCCGGGGAGGGACCCCGCCGGACGCCTCGGCGACCGCCGACCCGGCGCCCGGGCCGGGCCCGGCCGTCACCGCACCGCCGCCCGGCTGGTCGCCGGGGAGGTGGGCCAGGTCGCCCTCGGTGTCGGCCCAGACCCGCCCGACGGCGATGCCGAACACGGCCTGGCCGTTGGACAGCACGTCCACGACCTCTTCGTTGGAGTGGCAGGCGTAGATCCGGTTCCCGTCCGACATCAGGGTGATGTCGGAGAGCGGCTTGCCCCCCGACTCCTTGCGCAGATACCCGATCGCGTCGCGGATCTGGCGCAGCGACACGCCCGCGTCCAGCAGCCGCTTGATGATGCGCAGCTCGACCACGTCGGTGAAGCTGTAGAGCCGCTGGGTGCCCGACCCGTCCGCCGCCCGCACCGACGGCGTGACCAGGCCGGTCCGGGCCCAGTAGTCGAGCTGCCGATAGCTGATGCCGACCAGCTTGTGAACGGTGGGGCCGCGGAAGCCCGGCTCAGACGCCGCCGGTGACGAGCGCGCGGCCATCCAGTTCCTCCTTGCCGGATCTTGCGTAATTACAACGATGTGACGTCAAGCCTAGGGGTCGCGGTGTGTCGCGTCAACGACGCAACCTCACCGTTATCGACCTGGGATGTCTCGACCTTCAGCAGAGGGTGAAACCCACCCAGACCTACTCGAAATCCTCCGGACTGACCTGGTCGAGGAACTCGCGGAACTTCTCCACCTCGCGCTCTTCGTCGTCACTCTTGATCAGGATGGAGGCCTCGCTGAGCACGTCCTCCTCGGCGAAGATGGGCGTGTTGGCCCGGACCGCGAGGGCGATGGCGTCGCTCGGCCGGCTCGACACCGAGAACTTGGAGCCGTTCTGCCGCAGCTCGATGGTGGCGTAGAAGGTGCCTTCCTTCAGCTCGGTGATGACGATCCGCTCGATGGAGACGACCAGCTCGTCCAGCAGGTTCTTGAGCAGGTCGTGGGTGAGCGGCCGCTGGGTGGCCACGCCCTGGAGCGCGAAGGCGATGGCGGTGGCCTCGACGTTGCCGATCCAGATCGGGAGGAAGCGCTCGCCGTCGCGCTCCTTGAGGAGCACGATCGGCGTCTGGGTTGGAAGCTCGATCCTGACGCCGACGAGGGTCAGCTCGACCAACGCGAAACCCCCTCGGGCGTCGAAAGGTTTTGGCGCCCGGATGGGCGCTTGCCACCTGCCCGAGGCTATCAGACGCCTCCGGGCGATGCGACATACCGAGCGAAGGTTGCAGCCTGTGGGAGTTCACGCCCGAGGCGGCCTCCACGCGCCATCGGGCCTGGTCGGAAGGTCGAGCAGGGCCGGGTTGTCGCGCACCGCCTCCAGATCGTCGACGGCCAGGAGCTCGCCCCTCCCCCGCTCGCGCTCGTCCAGGTCGAGCCCGTACCCGACCAGGTACACGTCCGGCACCTCGAAGCCGACGTACGACAGCGGCACGTCGACGATCCGCCGGGCCCGCTTGTCCAGCAGGGCGCAGACCCGAAGGCTGGCCGGCCCCCGCGCGGCCAGCACCCGCAGCAGGTAGGTGAGGGTCAGCCCGGTGTCGACGATGTCCTCCACCACCAGCACGTGGGCCCCGGACAGGTCCAGGTCGAGGTCCTTCTCGATCCTCACCACCCCGGTGTCCTCCGAGGCGTCGAACCGCGAGATCGCCATGAAGTCGACCCGGCACGGCATCGCCGCCGCCCGCACCAGGTCGGCCAGGAACACCACCCCACCCCGCAGCACCGACACCAGGACCGGCTCCACCCCCTGGTAGTCAGCCCGCAGCTCCGCCCCCAGCTCCGCCACCCGCCCCTGGACAGCCTCCCGGTCCACCAGCAGCCGCACCGCCGCCCGTTCCTCCCCCGGCTGACCCGCCTCCCGGGCCGGGTCGCCGGCCGAGGTCACCGAGGCCGGTGGCCCGGGAGGCGGGTCGCCGGTCGAGGTCATGGGGGCTCGCGGCGGAGGAACGGGTCGATCGACGGCGACGGGGACCCGGGGGGGACCGGCCACGCCTTGACCGCCGCTCCGCCCGTGAGGGTCGTCGCCAGGGGCCCTCCCGCTCCCGCCGCGGGCCCGGTCCCGCCGGTCGAGGACGGGGCCGGCGTGGAAGGGGCGGCGCCACCCGAGGCCGTGGGGGATGGCGCGAGCGTCGAGGCCGGCCCGGCCCCACCTGCCGGGAGGCGGGTCAGCCGGACCTTGACCAGCGGCTGTCCGTCGCTGGTGAACGAGGCCGAGGTCGTCCCGGTGGTGGCGTTCTGCGGGAGGGTCAGGCGGACCTGGTCGAGCTGGTCCAGGCGGACCAGGGCGTCGGCGTCGGAATCGGCCTGGAAGGCTGCCGGGCGGCCGGGAGCCACCGCGACCGGCTGGCCGCGCTGGGCCAGGCGGACCCGGACGAACTTGGAGAAGCCATAGTCGAACAGGGCCTGCACGTCCGGGAAGGCGTTGGGCGAGCCGAGGGCGACCGCGACCAGCCGCCGGCCGCCGCGGCTGGCCGAGGCGACCAGGCACCGCCCGGCCCGGTTGGTGAACCCGGTCTTGCCCCCGACCGTCCACCGATAGGAGCCGAGCAGCTGGTTCGTGGTGACAAATCGACGAAGCGATAAAGGTCCACCCGGCAGGCGGGCGGCCCTGGTGGCGACCAGCGACCGGAAGTCGGCCCGGCGCATGGCCACCTCCCAGAGGCGGGCCAGGTCGCGGGCGCTGGTCTGATGGCCGGGCCGGTCGAGGCCGTACGGGGTCACATAGTGGGTCGCGCCGAGCCGGAGGGCGGCCGCCTTGCGGTTCATCCGCCGGACGAAGGCCGCCTCGCTCCCGTCGACCGCCTCGGCGAGGGCCACTCCGGCGTCGTTGGCGCTCTTCAGCATCAGGCCGAGGAGCAGCTGCCGAACGGTCAGCCGCTCACCCTGGCGCAGCCGCAGCGACTCCTCCTCCACCTGCGGCGGCCCCGCGCCGATCGTCACGACCTTGCCTTCGTCGAGCCGCTCGAGGGCCAGCAGCGCGGTCATGACCTTGGTGGTCGAGGCCATCGCCCGGGCCGAGCTCGCGTTCCGCGCGAACAGCACCTGCCCGGTTGCCTCGTCCGCCAGGATCACCGCCCGCGCCTGGATCCGGGGCGCCGCCACCGCCCGCTGTCCCGCCCCCGACGCCGCCTGCCCGAACCCCCCGGCCCCGCCGGCTCCAGCTCGGACCGCCGACGCGACCCCGGGTCCAGCGGTGCGAGCCCCGGTGGCCGGGGTGGCGAACACCGACCCACCGTGCGTGCTCAGGATCACCGCCAGGACGACGGCCAGGACCCGGGAACGGGTCTGCGCCCGGACCGCGCCCTGCACCCGAAGGACGGCCTTCTCCCGGACCCGGGGCCGAGCCCCTTCCCGGTGGGCCGGAGTTTGTAGATTTATTGACATGTTGCTAGGTCGATACGGAGATCTAGCAACTGGTCAACGGTGCGAGTCGCGGGTGTCGGCCATGCCGTGGACGGCGGAGCGGAGGGCCAGGTCGCGCATGCGGCCGCCGAGCTGGGCCAGGGCGTCGATGGTGTCGCGGGCGCGGGCGCGGGCCTCGGGGTTGCGCTGGCGGACCAGGGGGGCGACCACCTGCTCGAACAGGGCCGCCTCGCGCTCGGCGAACAGCTTGTACATGCGCAGGTGGCGGGCTTCCAGGCCGTAGTCGGCGAGCTCGCGGGCCAGCCGCAGCAGGACCAGGTCGTCGCCCCCGTACCAGGCTCCCCGCTCGCCGCTGCCGCGGGCGCTGACCAGGCCGAACGACTCCAGCTCCAGGAGCTGCTCCACGTTGGCCCCGGCGGCGCGGCAGAGCTCGTCGCGGGTGAACTGCGCGTCGGACGGCGGCGCGGCCGCGAACCCGGCGCCGGTCCCGCGTGCCGGCTGCCCCACGGCGGCCGCCGCACCGGCCGCCCCGGCCCCGGCGCCCGCGGGGCCGGGCGACCCGGTCCCGATGGTCCTGGGCGTTCCAGCCGCCCCAGACCCCGGCGTGGAAGCCCCGGGCGACCCGGCCCCGGCGGCACCGGCTCCGGCCGCGGCGGCTCCGGAGGCACCGGCTCCAGCTCCAGGCGCCCCGCCATCCCGCGGCCCGGTTCCTGCTGCGGCGCCTCCCGCGGCCCCGGCCTCGGAACCACC
>CALGFH010000133.1 GCA_937881255.1 uncultured Actinomycetes bacterium | reverse complement strand
TGACGGCCAGGCCCGCCGCCGGCCAGGTCCACCATCCGGCCCCGCCGGCACGGCCCGGGGCCCCGGCGCCGGTGCCGGCCACGGCTGCCGGGACGGCCAGGCCGGCGGCCACCGGGGACGGGCTGCGGCGGCCGCTGGTGTCGACGGCCAGGTCGTGGGTCAGCTCACCGGCGGTGGAGTCGATCCGCAGGTAGCTGAGCCACATGCCGGTGGCCGGCAGCCACTCCATGCCCTTGTCGGCCCGTAGATCGGCCAGGAGCTGGCCGGAGGCGGGACCGCTCCGCTCGAGGGCGACCCCGTGGGCGCCGGCGCCGACCGGCCGGGGCAGCATGGCCGGGCGCCGGTCGGTGAGCAGGTACAGGTCGGCCTGGATCGGGTCCGCCGGCTGGTGTCCGAGGCCGAGGATGCGCAGCGGGACCCAGGGGTTGGCCGTCGGGATGGTCAGGTGGATCGGGGTGCCGTCGCCAAGGCGCTGGCCGCGGGTCGCGGCCCGGCGGGCGTCGAAGCTGGCCGCCATGAAGATGGGGCTGCGGGCGGCGTAGAAGTCGAGCACCTCGGGGGCGTCGACCGACAGCCCGAAGCCGTGCTCGCGGGCCCAGTCGCCGACCGCCCGGCCGCCGCCGCGGAGCACGGTGATGTCGAGGGCGTCGATCCTGGTGGTCAGGATCTCCTCGGCCTGCTGGCGGCTGTCGGCGGCGAAGGCGGCCGCCCGGAAGGCCTCCGGCTGGGGCTGGGTCTCGCGGACCAGCCGCTGCAGGGTCCACTCGCCCCCCTTGCGGACGTCGCTGGGGACCCCGGGCAGGGGCACGATCGAGCCGAACCTGGCCCCGCCGCCGGCGTAGGTGAACGAGGTCAGGTAGTGCTCGACCCCGTCGTGGTAGCCGGCCAGGGTGGTGGTGCGGGCCAGCTGGACCGTGCCCCCCGGCCCGACCAGGCCCCCGCAGGCCATGGCCGGCTGGGCCGCCAGCAGGACCACGCCCGCCACCGCCGCCAGCAGCAGGCTCCAACGCCGCGTCCTGGTCATCTCCCACCCCGTCCCGGTCCGGTTCCGATGTGGCCTTGGACGGGCCGGGCGGCGAACCGGTTCCCGGCCCGGGCGATTCGCCGCCCAAAACCTGTCGATGCTATAAATGCGCCCGACAATGGCCAATCCGGACGTGCACCGTGCATGGTGCGGACACGCCGGAACGTGGGGGGTGCGGAATGCGGACGAACGGGCGCCAGTCGACGCGACGCTGGCGGCGGGGAACGGCCGGCGCGCTCCGGTCGGAGGCGCTCGTCGAGGAGGCGGCCGCCCCGGCCTGCGTGCTGGACCGCAGCGGGCGGATCATCGTCGCCAACCACGCCCTGGAGCAGCTGCTCGGGGTGGCGGCCGGTGGGCTGGGCGGCCGGACCCTGCCGTCGCTGGCCTACCCGCCCGACGAGGAGCTGGCCAACGCGGCCGTGCGGCAGGTGCTGTCCGAGGGGCTGGACCGCTGCCAGGTCGAGGGTCGCTGGGTGCGGGTCTTCTCCCGCGAGCTGGTCTGGGGCGGCTGGGACCTGTCGCTGGTGCGCGACCGGCGGGGCCGCCCCGAGCTGGCCATCGCCATGGTCCGGGACCTGACCGACATGAAGCGCTCCGAGCACGAGCGCCGCTTCTTCCAGTTCATGTTCAAGCTGATCGGCGAGGCCGACTCCAGCCACCAGGTCCTGACCGCCGCCGTCCAGACCATCTGCCACTTCACCCGCTGCGCCATGGGCCAGGTGTGGCTGCCGGCCGGCGGGGTGCTCGTCTGCAGCCCGACCTGGTACTGCAGCGGCTACGGGTTCGAGAAGCTGCACGCGGCCAGCGTGCAGGTCAGCTACAAGCTCGGCCAGGGCCTGCCCGGGCTGGCCTGGGCCAAGGGCCAGCCGCTGCAGCTGGACGACATCCGCGACACGGGCCGCTTCGACCGGGCCGTGGCCGCCCAGCGGGCCGGGGTCCGGGAGGCCATGGCCGTGCCCGTGACCGGCGCCGAGGGGGTGGTGGCGGTGCTGGAGCTGTTCGTCACCCACGAGCGGGCCGGCGAGCCGGGCCGCCTGGAGCGCATCGCCCGGGTCGCCGAGGAGCTCGGCCCCCTGGTCGAGCGGCGCCGGGCCAGCGAGGCCCTGGCCGCCTCCCAGGAGCGGTTCCAGGCGGTCACCGAGGCGGCGGTGGACGCGATCGTCTCCGCCGACAGCTCGGGGCGGCTGCTGACCTGGAACAGCGGGGCCGAGCGGATGTTCGGCTGGACGGCCGAGGAGATCGTGGGCCGGCCGCTGACGGTGATCATCCCGGCCCGGTTCCGCGAGCTCCACAACGACGGCATCGCCCGGGTCCGGCGCACCGGCACCTCCAAGCTGGCCGGCCAGGTGGTCGAGCTGGCCGGCCTGCGCCGCGACGGCGGCGAGTTCCCGATCGAGCTGTCCATCGGGTCCTGGAACGGGCCCGAGGGCCTGGCCTTCTCGGGGGTGCTGCGTGACATCACCGAGCGCAAGCGGGCCGAGGCCGCCCTGGCCGGGGCCAACCGCGAGCTGGAGCGGGCCAACGCCGAGCTGGAGACGCTCGTCTACAGCGCCTCCCACGACCTCAAGAGCCCGATGGTGTCGCTGCTCGGCTACCTCGAGTACCTGCGGCTCGACTACGGCGACGTGCTCGGCCCGGAGGGCAACCACTACCTCAACCGGATGGCCGACAGCACCGTCTACATGCAGCAGCTCATCCACGACCTGATCGACCTGTCGCGGGTCGGGCGCACCGGGGTCGAGCCGATCGCCGTCGACCTGCGCCCGCTGGTCCGGGCCATCGCCGAGGACGCGGGCGCGGCCAACCCCGGGATGGAGTTCCGGGTCGGGCGCCTGCCGGTGGTCACCGGCGACCCGGTCGGGCTGCGCCAGCTGTTCACCAACCTGCTCGAGAACGCCGTCCGCCACGGCGGCCGGCCCGACCTGGTCGTGGTCGTGGACGGGCACGAGCGACCCGACGGCGGCGTGGAGCTGTCGGTGCGCGACAACGGCCAGGGCATCCCGGCCGAGCACCGCGAGCGGGTGTTCGGGGTCTTCGAGCGGCTGGAGGGGCCTTCGACCAGCGACGGGACCGGGATGGGGCTGGCCATCTGCCGCAAGATCGTCGAGGTGCTGGGCGGCGGGATCGGCATCCAGGGCGACCGCGGGACCGACGTCCGGATCTTCCTGCCGGCCGCCGTCACGGCCCGCTGGCCGGCCCAGGAGCTGACCGCGGGGGTGGCCCGGTGAGGACGCTGCGGATCCTGCTGGTCGAGGACGACGACGACCACGTGTTCCTGATCCGCCGGGCCCTGGCCGACCTGGACGACCTGGCCGTCAGCGTCGAGGTCGCGCCCGACGGCGAGCGGGCCTTGGAGCGGCTGGCCAGGGCCCGCTTCGAGCCCGGCGGCCGGCCCCAGCTGGTCCTGCTCGACCTCAAGATGCCGCGGATGGACGGCTTGGACGTGCTGCGCCACCTCCGCGCCGACGAGGCCGCCCGCGGGCTCCCGGTGGTGGTGCTGACCTCCTCCGAGCGTCAGGAGGACCGCGAGGAGGCGCTGCGCCACGGGGCCAGCTGGTTCGTGTGCAAGCCGACCGACGGCCGCCGCCTCCGCTCCGAGATCCAGCAGCTGGCCGGGCACTGGGCCCGGGTCACAACCTGACGGCTGGATTTGGTAGGTTCCGCCCGGTTGCCGGGGGGATCGGGCGGGAGGTCGGGGATGGGACGGACGATCCGGGTCATGGTGCTGGCCACGGTGCTGCTGGCGGCGCTGCCGGCCGGGGCGATGGCGGCCGGCGGGACCGGGGCGGCCGCGACCGTCCAGGCGGGCCCGGCGGTGGTGGCCGACTTCAACGGCGACGGCATCGACGACCTGGTCGTCGGCGTGCCCGGTGAGGACATCGGCGCCACCACCAACGCCGGCGCGGTCAACGTCATCTACGGCTCCGAGTCCGGCCTGCCCGACGGCCCCCGCCAGCAGCTCACCCAGGCCCTGGCCGAGCCCGGCGACGGGTTCGGCACGGCCGTGGCCACCGGCGACTTCAACGACGACATCCTCACCGACCTGGCCGTCGGCGTCCCCGGCGAGAACGTGGGCGGCATCGCCGACGCCGGCGCGGTCGAGATCTTCTACGGCAGCGGCGGCGTCATCGGCCTCCCCGCGGTCGGCGACCAGCTGCTGCGCCAGGGGGCTGGCGGCATGGCCGGTGTGGCCGAGGCCGGCGACCGGTTCGGCGCCGCCCTGGCCACCGGCCTGGTCAACAACGGCGACGGGGCCGAGCTGGCCATCGGGGCCCCGGGCGAGGACGTCGGCGTGCTCGGCGGGGCCGGGGCGGTCAGCCTGGTCGACGGGGCCGCCGGGGGGCTGCTGGGCGGCAGCAACCTGCTCATCACCGAGAGCAACCCCGAGCCCGGGGACGGCTTCGGGGCGGCGGTGGCGATCGGCGACCTGAGCGGCGGCGGCGACCCCGCCCAGCCCGACGACCTGGCCGTCGGGATCCCCGGCGAGAATGTCGGCACGGCCACCGACGCCGGCGCGGTCAACGTGCTGGACTCCGCCGACGACGGCAGCGGCCTGCTCCCGAGCGCCGTCCAGGACCAGTACTTCCAGGGCAACAACGGGGTCCCGGGGGCCTCGGAGAGCGGCGACCTGTTCGGGTCCGCCCTGGCCGCCGGGCTGTTCGGCTCGGGCGGGGTCGACCTGGCCGTCGGCGTCCCCGGGGAGAACGTCGGCGCGGCCGCCGACGCCGGCGCGGTGGTGGTCCTGGCCGGGCCGACCACCCACCAGCTGCTGACCCAGGGCGGCGCGACCACGATCGGGTCGCTGCCGGGGGCCACCGAGGCCGGCGACCAGTTCGGGTCGGCCCTCGGCGCCGCCGACTTCGACGACAACAACGCCGACAACCTGGTCGTCGGGGTCCCCGGTGAGAACCTGGGCGCGGTCGCCGACGCCGGCGCGGTGCTCAGCCTGTGCGGGTTCGACGGGCAGTTCGAAGGCTGCGCCGATGGCGTCCTGACCCAGGGCAACCCCGAGGCCGGGGACCGCTTCGGGGCGGCCCTGACCCCGGGCAACTTCGACGGCAACGAGTTCCCCGACCTGGCCGTGGGGGCACCCGGGGAGACGGTGGCCGGCAAGGCCGGCGCCGGGGCCGCCGACGCCCGCGACGGCGAGGACGGCGGGCTCCCGGCCGACCCCGACGCGCCCCTGTACTTCCAGGGCAGCGCCGGGGTGCCCGGCACCGCCGAGGCCGGCGACCGGTTCGCGGCGGCGCTGTCCGCCTAGCTCGAGAACGCCTGCAGGGCGGCGGCCCGGCGGTGCGGCTCCAGCGCCTGGCGCTGGCTGCGGGCCCGCTCGATCAGCCGGTCGTAGTCGGTCCCGGCCAGCCGGGAGTCGCCGGCCGCCGCCTCCCGCAGCGCCAGCCACATGCAGAGCTTGCCCTCGATGCCCAGGGACAGGGCCTCGGTCTCCAGCATCCGGGTGAGGTCGGCGTTGCCGACCAGGGCCGGGTTGAGCCGCAGCCGGGTCAGCTTCTCCAGCACCCAGCCGGCCGCCTGCTTGACCCGCTGGCGCTCGATCCCCAGCCCCGCCATCAGCTCCTCGAGGGTCGCCCGGTCCTGCTCGATGTCGTTGTGCAGGGCGGCCATGAGGTTGCCGAGCTCGGTCCCCTGGTTGTTGTCGCGCAGCTTCTCGGCCAGCTCGGTCCCGGCGGCCGAGCCGCCCAGGTGGTCGTTGAGGTAGATGCCCAGCAGGTCGTCCGCCATCCCGCACCCCTTCCTGTCGGCCGCCGGCCGGCGGCCGACAGGACCCTACTCGACCGAGCGGGCCGCCTCCAGGATCGCCGCCACCGAACGGTCGACGTCGTCGTCGGTGGTCGACCAGTTCGACACCGAGATGCGCATGGCCGCCATGTCGTGCCAGGTGGTGCCGCTCAGCCAGAGGGTGCCGCCGGCCTGGACCCGGCGGACCACCTCGCGGGTGCGGCCGTCGTGGTCGCCGCCGGGGTCGCGGAAGCGGACCAGCACCTGGTTGAGGACGACCTCGTTGAGGACCTCGACCCCGTCGGCCGCCTCCAGGGCGGCGGCGAAGCGGCGGGCCTGGGCGCAGCCGCGCTCGACCATGGCCGCCACCCCGGAGCGGCCCAGCGAGCGCAGGGCCGCCCAGATGGGGAAGCCCCGGGCCCGCCGCGAGAACTCGGCGGTGTAGGCGTCGGGGTCGCGCTCGCCGGCCTGCCCGGGGGTCAGGTAGCCGGCCACGGTGGCGAAGGCGGCCCGGTGGGCCTCGGGGTGGGCGACGAACACCAGCCCGCTGTCGTAGGGCACGTTCAGCCACTTGTGGGCGTCGGTGGCCACCGAGTCGGCCTCCCCGACCCCGGCGACCAGGTGCCGCAGGGCCGGGCTGGCCGCCGCCCACAGCCCGAAGGCCCCGTCCACGTGCACCCAGGCGCCGTGGTCGTGGGCGGCGGCGCAGATCGCGGGCAGCGGGTCGACGGCCCCGGTGTTGACGTTGCCGGCCTGGGCGCAGACGATCGCCGGCCCTTTCAACGCGGCCAGCGTCCCGGGCAGGGCGGCCGCGTCCATGCGGCCCTGGCCGTCGGCGGGCACGATCCGCAGCCGGCCGCTGCCCAGGCCGAGGAAGCGCAGGGCGGCGTCGATGGTGACGTGCCGCTCGGCCCCGACCACGACCTCGACCGGCGGCGCCCCGATGAGGCCGTCGCGCTCCACGTCCCAGCCGGCGGCGGCCAGCACGTGGTGGCGGGCCGCGGCCAGGCAGGTGAAGTTGGCCCCCAGCCCGCCGGTGACGAACCCGGTGCTGACCGTCGGCGGCAGGCCGAGCAGGTCGGTGAGCCAGCCGGCGGCCACGTCCTCGACCGTGGCCGCGGCCGGGCCGAGCACGAACAGGCCGGCGTTCTGGTCCCAGGCGGCGGCCAGCCAGTCGGCGGCCAGGGCGGCGGGCAGGCTGCCCCCGACCACGAAGCCGAAGAAGCGCGGCCCGGCCGAGGCGACCACCCCGTCGTCGGCCAGCTCGGCCAGCTGGGCGACCACCTCGGCGGGGTCGCTGGGGCCGTCGGGCAGCGGCCCGCCCAGGCGGGCCAGCAGCTCCTCCGCGCCCGCCCTGGCCGCCACCGGCCGCTCGGCCAGGCCGCGCAGGTACCGGGTGGCGCCGGCGGCCGCCGCCTCCAGGGCCCGCTCGGTGGCTGCCCGATCGGTCATGGCCGTGTCTCCTGACGGTCGGGACTGCCGGTCAGGCCAAGTCAAGCACAGCTGGGGCGGATGTCGTGGGCGTCGCCCAGGCCCTCGCCGCGCAGCGGGAACCGCACGCTGCTGTTCCCGGGCACGGTCGGGCTCAGCGTGACCTCCGAGGTCCGCAGCCGCCCGTCCGGGCCCAGCCCGGTGATCCGGCAGCGGGCCCGCCCCTGGCGGTCGCCCTCGTTGACCACCCGCAGCTCGACCTCGATGGCCGAGCCGTCGGCGCTCCTCGCCTGGCTGACCACCTCGGTCCGGAACGGCCCGACGCCGCGGAACACGAACCAGGCCCCGACGGCGAGTACGATCAGCGTGGCCACGATCCCGACCAGGACGGTGGCGTGCCCCTGGACCGGGCTGGGGGTCGGCAGCCCGGCCGGGTTGTAGCGCAGGGCGTGGGCCGGGCCTTCCAGCGGCTGCTCGCAGCGTTCGCAGACCTTGCCGCCGGCCTGCGCCGGCGTCTGGCAGCGGGGGCAGACGCGCACGTTCACTCCGGCCGACGGTAGCACCCGATATGCTGCCGCGCATGGCGAAGCAGCCGGACGCCGCCCAGGCCGGGGGCGCCGCGGGCAAGGTCCGGGTCGGGACCGCCTCCTGGACCGACCCGACCCTGCTCAAGTCCGGCTGGTACCCCAAGGGGGCCAGCGACGCCGAGACCCGGCTGCGCTTCTACGCCACCCAGTTCCCGATCGTCGAGGTCGACGCCACCTACTACTACCTCCCCCGCGAGGAGCAGGCCGGCCTCTGGGTCGACCGCACCCCACCCGACTTCGTCTTCAACATCAAGGCGTTCAGCCTCCTCACCGGCCACCCGACCCGCCGCAAGGCCCTCCCCGAGGACCTGCTGGGCGAGGTCGCCCCCGAGCACCGCGACAAGGAGCGCTTCTACGCCTCCCACCTGTCCGCCGACGGCCAGGCCGAGGTCTGGCGCCGCTTCCGCGACGCCCTCCTCCCCCTCGACTCGGCCGGCAAGCTCGGCGCCGTCCTCATGCAGTACCCCGAGTGGTTCACCCCCCGCCGCTCCAGCCGCGAGGAGCTCCAGGCCATCCGCGACCGCCTGGCCGGCTACCAGGCCTGCGTCGAGTTCCGCAATGCCGCCTGGCTGGCCACCGACCGCGACCGCGAGCGCACCCTCGGCCTCCTCCGCGACCTCGACCTCCCCCTGGTCTGCGTCGACATGCCCCAGGGCTTCCGCTCCTCGGTCCCCCCCATCGCCGAGGCCACCTCCCCCGCCCTCTCGGTCGTCCGCTTCCACGGCCGCGACCCCGAAGCCTGGCAGAAGAAGACCGTCACCGAACGCTTCCGCTACCTCTACACCGAGCAGGAGCTGTCCGAGTGGGTCCCCAAGGTCGACCACCTCACCGAGTCCGCCCGCGAGGTCCACGTGCTGATGAACAACTGCTACCGGGATCAGGCGGTGACCAACGCTGCCCAGCTCACAGACCTCCTGAGCAGCGAAGATGTTCCCGTGGTGCCTCCGCAAGCTTGAAGCACAGCGCTCCATGTCCCGATAATAGTCGGCATGAGCCATCCGGACTTCGCCGTGCTCACCGTCTCGTGGGAGCTGGCGCTGCGGGCTGACGGCTACGCCGCCAACACCGTCAAGGCCTACCAGAACGCGGTGCGGAGCCTGGCCGACTGGCTGGCCGAACACCATCCTGAGGTCGGGCCGGCCGAGCTGGACCGCCAGCACATCCGGGGCTGGCTGGTCGAGGTCCGCGAGCGCCACTCGCCCAACACGGCCCGAGGATGGTTCGCCGGGGTCCGGCACTTTTGCCGCTGGCTGGAGAGCGAGGGCGAGGCCGACCAGGACGCCACGGCCGGCATCAGGACACCGGCCCCAGGCGATCCCGAGACGCCGGTACTGTCGGATGCCGCCCTGCGGACCCTGCTCTCCGCCTGTGCCGGGACCGACTTCACGGCCCGCCGGGACACGGCCATCATCATGCTGTTCCTG
>CALGFH010000132.1 GCA_937881255.1 uncultured Actinomycetes bacterium | reverse complement strand
ACCAGCGTCGACAGGGTGTGCCCGACCAGCCGACCGGCCCGCCGCATGCGGTCGATCTCCTCGGCGGACTTGCGGGTGATCACCCCGGCCTCCGGTTCCCCTCGAGGTCGTCGAGGATCCGCTTGGTCACGACCTCGATCGGCCCGATGGCGTCGACGTTGATCAGCAGGCCGCGGTGGGCGTAGTAGTCGATCAGGGGCCGGGTCTTGATCGCGAACACCTCGAGGCGGTGCCGGATCGTCTGCTCGGCGTCATCGGCCCGGTGCTGGGCCGCCGCCCGCCCGGCCAGCCGCCGCAGCAGCTCCTCCTCGGCGGCCTCGAAGCAGAGGACGGCGTGCAGGGGCGCGCCCAGGTCGGCCAGCTGGCGGTCCAGGGCCTCGGCCTGGTTGACGGTCCGGGGGAACCCGTCGAGCACGAACCCCGACTGGCAGTCCCGCTCGGCCAGCCGCTCCATCACCATGGCGATGACCACGTCGTCGGGCACCAGGTCGCCCCGGTCCATGTACTCCTGGGCGGCCCGGCCCAGCTCGGTCCCCTCGGCCACATTGGCCCGGAAGATGTCCCCGGTGGCCACGTCGGCACAGGCGAACTGCTCCGCCAGCTTGACCGCCTGCGTGCCCTTTCCCGCGCCTGGCGGGCCGAGGACCACCAGCCTCAACGGAGAAAGCCCTCGTAGTTGCGCATCAGGAGCTGGGACTCGATCTGTTTCATGGTCTCGAGCCCGACCCCGACGGTGATCAGGATGGACGTGCCCCCGAACGGGAACGACTGCACGCCCCCGGCGGCCAGGGCGATGAAGGGCAGGATGGCCACCGCCCCGAGGAACACCGCGCCCGGCAGGGTGATCCTGGTCAGGATGTAGTTCAGGTGCTCGGCCGTCTGGCGGCCGGGCCGGATCCCGGGGATGAAGCCGCCGTACTTCTTCATGTTGTCGGCGGTGTCGACCGGGTTGAAGGCGATCGAGTTGTAGAAGTAGGCGAACCCGATGATCAGCAGGAAGTAGGTGATGATGTAGAGCGGGTGGCTGCCGGTGCGGGCGAACCGCTCCACGAAGTCGGTCAGCCAGTCGCGGTTCACGATCGAGGCCAGCAGCACCGGGATGTAGAGCAGGCTGGAGGCGAAGATGATCGGGATGACGCCGGCCTGGTTGACCTTGAGGGGGATGTAGGTCGACTGCCCGCCGTACATCCGCCGCCCCACCATCCGCTTGGCGTACTGCACCGGGATCCGTCGCTGGGCCTGCTCGACGAAGATCACGGCCACGACGATCAGCAGGCCGAGGAAGCAGACCAGCCCGAAGATGAAGGCCTTGTTGACCCGCAGGATGTTGGCGCCCTCGCTGGGCAGGGTGGACACGATCGCCGCGAAGATGATGATCGACATGCCGTTGCCGACCCCGCGGGCGGTGATCAGCTCGCCCAGCCACATGATCAGGGCCGTCCCCGCGGTCAGGGTGAGCACGGCCAGGGCGAACCGCCCCGGGGTCAGCCCGGGGAAGATGTCGATCGGCAGGATGCCCTGGTTGTGGGCCAGCTGCACGATGCTGGCCGACTGGAGCAGGGCCAGGAACACCGTCACGTAGCGGGTGTACTGCTGGATCTTCTTGCGCCCGCTCTCGCCCTCCTTCTGGAGCGCCTCCAGCCGGGGGATGACCACCCCGAGGAGCTGCATGATGATCGAGGCGGTGATGTAGGGCATGATCCCGAGGGCGAAGATGGCGAACTGGGTCAGCGCCCCGCCCGAGAACAGGTTGATCAGCGTGAACGCGCCGCTGGGGTCCTGGGCCGGGTTCTCCAGGTAGTTCTGGACGGCGTCGAAGTCCACCCCGGGCACCGGCAGGTACGACCCGAGCCGGTAGATGGCGATGATGGCCACGGTGAAGAGGATCTTGCCCCGCAGCTCGGGGATCTTGAAGGCGTTGCGAAAGGCCGACAGCATCCGCGGGTTTCCTCTCCTTTGCGGCCTAGACGACCTCTACCGTACCGCCTGCGGCGGTGATCTTGGAGGCCGCGGTGGCCGAGAAGGCGTGGGCCCGGACCTCGAGGGCCACCGAGACGTCGCCCGAGCCGAGCACCTTGACCGGGGTGCCCTTGCGGGCCAGGCCGGCCGCGACCAGCCCGTCGGGGTCGATGCCGCCGCCCTTGGGGAACGCGGCCTGGAGCCGGTCCAGGTTGACCACCGACCAGTGGACCTTGTTGGGGTTGGTGAACCCGCGCAGCTTGGGGATGCGGCGCTGGAGCGGCAGCTGGCCGCCCTCGAAGCCGACCCGGATCTGCGACCTGGCCTTGGAGCCCTTGGTGCCCCGGCCGGCCGTCTTGCCCTTGCCCGAGCCATCGCCGCGCCCCTTGCGGACCCGGTCCTTGGTGGACCCGGGCGCCGGGCGTAGGTGATGCAGCTTCACTCGTCTACCTCCTCCACCTCGACCAGGTGGGAGACCTTGAAGATCATGCCGCGGATCTCAGGGCGGTCGTCCTTGACCACGGTGTGGCCGATCCGCTTGAGCCCGAGGCTCTTGACGGTCGCCCGCTGCGGCCGGGGACGGCCGATCAGGGACCGCTTCTGGGTGACCTTGAGCCGTGTCACGCCGACTGCTCCTTCGCCTTGCCGGCGGTGGCCCCGACCGCGGCCGCCGCCTTCTGCCTGGCCACCGTCACCGGCGACATCTCGGCCAGGTCGAGGCCGCGCCGGTCGGCCACCTCCTGGGGCCGCCGGAGCTGCTTGAGGCCGGCCACGGTGGCGTGGACGATGTTGATCGGGTTGGAGGACCCGAGCGACTTGGAGAGCACGTCGGAGACCCCGGCCGCCTCGAGCACGGCCCGGACCGGGCCGCCGGCGATGACCCCGGTACCGGGCGAGGCCGGCTTGAGCAGGACCCGGCCGGCGCCGTCGGCCCCGAGGACCTCATGCGGGATGGTCGAGCCGATCATCGGCACGGGGAAGAAGTTCTTCTTGGCCGTCTCGACGCCCTTCTGGATGGCCGAGGGGACCTCCTTGGCCTTGCCGTAGCCGACGCCGACCTTGCCGTTGCCGTCGCCGACCACGACCAGGGCGGTGAACGAGAACCGCCGGCCACCCTTCACGACCTTGGCCACGCGGTTGATCGCGACCACGCGCTCTTCGAACTGGGACTTTGGGCTGTCATCCCGGCCTGGGCCGCCCCGGTCGTCACGGGGGGGCCGGTTGCCCTGCTGTCCACCGGGACCCCGGCGAGGGGCTGGTGCCATGCGGAATGCCTCCTTCAGCGTTCCTAGAAGTCCAGGCCGCCCTCGCGGGCCGCTTCGGCCAGCGCGCGGACACGTCCCTGGTACTGGTAGCCACCGCGGTCGAACACCACCGAGGTGATGCCGGCCGACTTGGCCTTGGTGGCCAGCTCGGCGCCGACCCGGGTGGCGGCGGCCTTCTTGTCGCCGTCGCCGGCCGAGGTCGGCGAGCCCGCCGAGGCCAGCGTGCGGCCGGCCTGGTCGTCGATGAGCTGGGCGTAGATCTGCTTGTTGGAGCGGAAGACGGCCAGGCGCGGCCGCTCGGCCGTGCCGACCACCCGCCGCCGCACGCGACGGTGACGCCGCAGGCGCGCGTCGCGCTTCACCTTTGCGTTGTTCATCGTCGGGTCCTCACTTCGCCGTCTTGCCGGCCTTGCGGCGGACGACCTCGCCGGCGTAGCGCACGCCCTTGCCCTTGTAGGGGTCTGGCTTGCGCAGCCGCCGGATGTCGGCCGCCACCTGGCCCACCTGCTGCTTGTTGATGCCCTTGACCGAGAACCGGGTCGGGCTGGCCACCTCGAAGCTGATGCCCTCGGGGGCCTTCACCGGGATCTGGTGGGAGTAGCCGAGGCTGAACACCAGGTCGGAGCCCTGGGCCTGGACCCGGTAGCCGACCCCCTGGATCTCGAGCTGCTTCTCGTACCCCTTGGTGACGCCCTCGACCATGTTGGCCACCAGCGAGCGGACCAGGCCGTGCAGGGCCCGGTGCTCGCGCTGGTCGTCGGGCCGCTCGACCACGATCTGGGCGCCCTCCTGGCGCACCGAGATCGAGGTCGGGATGGTCTCGGAGAGGGTGCCCCTGGGGCCCTTCACGGTGGCCAGGGTGCCCTCGACGGTGACCTCGACGCCGCTGGGGACCTCGATGGGCATCTTGCCGATGCGTGACAACGTTGGCCTCCCTTACCAGACGTAGGCCACGACCTCGCCACCGATGCCCGCCTTGTGGGCGGCGCGGTCGGTGAGCAGGCCGGACGAGGTCGAGATGATGGCGATGCCGAGGCCTCCAAGGACCCGGGGCAGGCTCTCCTTCTTGGCGTACACGCGCAGCCCCGGCTTGGAGATGCGGCGGACGCCGCTGATGGTCCGCTCCCGGTTGGGCCCGTACTTGAGCTCGATGGTCAGCTTGGAGCCGACGTCGGCCTTGGTGACGGCGTAGTCGCGGATGTAGCCCTCCTGCTTGAGGACCTTGGCGATCTCCACCTTGACCCTCGAGCTGGGCATGTTGATCTCGTCGTGGTAGGCCGCGTTGCCGTTGCGCAGCCGGGTCAGCATGTCGGCGATCGGGTCGGTCATGCTCATCTCAGTTCACCGCCCCCTTACCAGCTCGACTTGGTGACGCCGGGCAGCTCGCCGGCATGGGCGAGCTGGCGCACGCAGATCCGGCACAGGCCGAACTTGCGCAGCACGGCCCGCGGCCGCCCGCAGCGCTGACAGCGCGTGTAGGCCCGCACCTTGAACTTCGGGGTGCGCTTGGCCTTGGCGATCAACGACTTCTTTGCCATTCAGACACTCCTGAAGGGAAATCCGAGGGCGGTGAGCAGCGCCCGTCCTTGCTCGTCGGTCTCGGCGCTGGTCACCACGGTGATGTCCATGCCCCGGACCCTCTCGATCTTGTCGTAGTCGATCTCGGGGAAGACCAGCTGCTCGGTCAGCCCGAAGGTGAAGTTGCCGTGGCCGTCGAAGGTCCTGGGGTTCAGGCCACGGAAGTCGCGGATGCGGGGCAGGACGACCGAGATCAGCCGGTCCAGGAACTCCCACATGCGGTCGCCGCGCAGGGTGACCTTGGCCCCGATCGACTGGCCCTCGCGGATCTTGAACCCGGCGATGGACTTCTTGGCCTTGGTGACCAGCGGCTTCTGCCCGGTGATCTGGGTGAGGTCGCGGACCGCCCCGTCGAGCAGGCGCGCCTCCTTGATGGCCTCGCCGATGCCCATGTTGACCACGACCTTGAGCGGCCGCGGCACCTGCATGATGTTGCCGAGCTCGAGCTCGTCCTTGAGCCGCTGCTCGAGCTCGGCGCGGTAGCGCGCCTTGAGCCGCGGCATCTCCCGCTCGGTGGTCGTCTGCGTCATCGTCTCGTCTTCCTCTTAGAACTTGGCGCCGGTGCGGGCACAGACCCGGACCTTGACGCCGTCCTCGTCGCGGTAGGCGACCCGGGTCGGCTTGCCGTCGTCCGGGCTCAGCAGCTGGACGTTGGAGGCGTCGATCCAGGCCTCCTTCTCGGTGATGCCGCCGGTCTGGCCGCCCCGCTGGGTCGGGCGGATCTTCTCGTGCCGCTTGATCCGGTTGACCCCCTCGACCAGCACCTTGTTGCGGCCCGGGTCGACCTTGATGACCCGGCCGGTGACGCCCAGGTCCTTGCCGGCCATGACCATCACGCGGTCGTCCTTGCGTACCTTCACGGCTACAGCACCTCCGGGGCCAGGCTGATGATCTTCATGAAGCGCTTCTCGCGCAGCTCCCGGCCGACCGGCCCGAAGATGCGGGTGCCCCGCGGGTTCTGCTGGTCGTTGATGATCACGGCCGCGTTCTCGTCGAAGCGGATGTAGGAGCCGTCGGGGCGGCGCTTCTGCTTCTTGACCCGGACGACGACCGCCTTGACGACGTCGCCCTCCCTGACGGCGCCGCCGGGGATGGCGTCCTTCACCGTGGCCACGATGATGTCGCCGATCGAGGCGTAGCGCCGCCCGGAGCCGCCGAGCACGCGGATGCAGAGGATCTCCTTGGCACCCGTGTTGTCCGCGACCTTCAGCCGCGACTCCTGCTGGATCATCTTGGTTGCTTCCTCTTCGTCGTCAGCGTTACTTGGCCTTCTGGATGATCTCGGTGACCCGCCAGCGCTTGGACGCCGACAGGGGCCGGGTCTCGGCCAGCCGGACGATGTCGCCCGGGCCGGCGGTGTTCTGCTCGTCGTGGGCCTTGAGCCGGGTCGTCCGCCGGATCGTCTTCTGGTACAGGCGGTGCTGGCGGATGTCCTCCACCTCGACGACCACCGTCTTGTCCATCTTGTCGGAGACCACGACCCCGGTGCGGACCTTGCGGCCCCCGCGGGGCTTGCTCGTGGCCGTCGTGTCCTGCTCGGTCACTGGCGCTCCCTCTCTGTGGCCCGCTCGCGCTGGTGCATCACGGTGAGGACCCTGGCGATGTCCTTGCGGACCTCGCGCAGCCGGTGCGGGTTGTCGAGCTGGCCGGTGACGTTCTGGAACCGGAGGTTGAACAGCTCCTCCTTGGCCTCGGCCAGCTTGGCCGCCAGCTCGTCCGCGTCCAGGTCGGCCAGCTCACTTGCCTTCATGGTCATCACTCCGCGTCAACGCGCTTCACGAACTTGCACTTCATGGGCAGCTTGTGGGCGGCCAGGCGCATCGCCTCCTGCGCGGTGGCCTCGGAGACGCCCGACAGCTCGAACATCACCCGGCCCGGCCGCACGACCGCCACCCACCACTCGGGCGAGCCCTTGCCCGAGCCCATGCGGGTCTCGGCCGGCTTCTTGGTCACCGGCTTGTCCGGGAACAGGTTGACCCAGACCTTGCCGCCACGCTTGATGTAGCGGGTCATGGCGATACGGGCGGCCTCGATCTGCCGGTTGGTCACCCAGGAGGGCTCCAGCGCCTGCAGGCCGTAGTCGCCGAAGGCCACGCTGGTGCCGCCGCTGGCCAGCCCGCGGCGGTGGCCGCGGTGCTGCTTGCGGTGCTTGACGCGCTTTGGGGTCAGCATCGGTCGGTCACTCCTTGCCCTGCTCTGCCGCCGGGGCGGCCGCCGGCGTCGCGGCCGCGACCGGCTCGGCGGGCGGCTCGACCGGCTCGGCGGGCGGCTCGACCGGCTCGGCGGGCGCCTCGGCCGGCTTGGCCGCGGTCTCGGCCGGCTGGGCCTTGGGGGCCCGGCCCCGGCCGCCGGAACGGCGCTCGCCGCTCGGCCCGCCGGCGGCGGCCCGGGCGCGGGCCCGGGCCCGGTCGGCCTCCTGCTCCTCGCGCGAGGGGAGCACGTCGCCCCGGTAGATCCAGACCTTGACCCCGACCATCCCGAAGGTGGTGCGGCCCTCGGCCAGGCCGTAGTCGATGTCGGCCCGCAGCGTGTGCAGCGGGACCCGGCCCTCGCGGTAGAACTCGGTGCGGGCCATCTCGGCCCCGCCGAGGCGGCCCGAGCACTGCACCCGGATCCCCTTGGCCCCGCCCTTCATGGCCGAGTTGATGGCCCGGCGCATGGCCCGCCGGAACGACACCCGGCTGGCCAGCTGCTCGGCCACGCCCTGGGCGACCAGCTGGGCGTCGGTCTCGGCGCCCTTGACCTCGAGGATGTTCAGGGTCACCTGCTTGCCGGTCATCTTGTCCAGGTCGGCCCGGATGCGGTCGGCCTCGGCGCCGCGGCGGCCGATGACCACGCCCGGCCGCGCCGTGTGGATGTCGACCCGCACCCGGTCGCGGGTGCGCTCGATCTCCACCCGGGAGATGCCGGCGTGGCTCAGGTTCCGCTTCAGGTACCGGCGGATCTCGATGTCCTCGTGCAGGTACTTCTTGTAGTCCTTCTCGCTGAACCAGCGCGACTTCCAGTCGGTGGTGACCCCCAGACGGAAGCCGTACGGGTTGATCTTCTGTCCCATTACGAGGCCTCCCTGGAGTCGACGATCACCGTGATGTGGCTGGTCCGCTTGTTCACCCGGTAGGCGCGGCCCAGCGCACGGGGCCGGTGCCGCTTCAGGGTCGGACCCTCGTCGACGAACGCCCTTGCCACGAACAGGTTGTCGGCCGGCAGCTGGAAGTTGTGCTCGGCGTTGGCGATGGCCGAGTCGAGCACCTTGCGCACCGGAAGGGCGGCCGCCCGCGGGGTGAACTGCAGGACCCGGCGCGCCTCCTCGACGTGCAGGCCGCGGATGAGGTCCACGATCCGGCGTGCCTTGAACGGCGTCACCCGGACGAACCGAGCCTGCGCCTTCACTTCCATACGGCTTACCTCACTCCTGTCGCCCGCTCCTGCGAGCGGTGGATGCGGAAGGTCCGGGTCGGCGCGAACTCACCGAGCTTGTGGCCGACCATGGCCTCCGAGATGTACACGGGCACGTGCTTGCGCCCGTCGTGGACCGCGATCGTGTGCCCGACCATGTCGGGGATGATCGTCGAGCGCCGCGACCAGGTGCGGACCACCCGCTTGTCGCGCTTGCGGTTCAGCTCGTCGATCTTCTTGAGCAGATGGTCGTCGACGAACGGTCCTTTTTTCAGGCTGCGTGCCATACCTAGCGCCCTCTCCCCTTGCGGCGACGGCGGACGATGAGCTGGTCGGAGGGCTTGCGCTTGCGGGTGCGGCCCTCGGGCTTGCCCCACGGGCTGGTCGGGTGGCGGCCGCCGGAGCTCTTGCCCTCGCCGCCCCCCAGCGGGTGGTCGACCGGGTTCATGGCCACGCCGCGGGTGGTCGGGCGCTTGCCCTTCCAGCGGTTGCGGCCGGCCTTGCCCCAGCTGATCAGCTCCTGCTCGGCGTTGCCGACCTCGCCGACGGTGGCCCGGCAGGCGGTCAGCACCTGGCGGATCTCGCCCGAGGGCATCCGCAGGGTGGCCAGCGTGCCTTCCTTGGCCAGCAGCTGGATGCCCGACCCGGCCGAGCGGCCCATCTTGGCGCCGCCGCCCGGGCGCAGCTCGACGTTGTGGACGATCGTGCCGACGGGGATGTTCTTCAGCGGCAGGGCGTTGCCCGGCTTGATGTCGGCGCCCTCGCCCGACTCGACCAAATCGCCGACCTTGAGGCGGGTCGGCGCCAGGATGTAGCGCTTCTCGCCGTCCAGGTAGTGGAGCAGGGCCAGGCGGGCGGTGCGGTTCGGGTCGTACTCGATCGCCGCCACCTTGGCCGGCACGCCGTCCTTGGTCCGGCGGAAGTCGACGATCCGGTAGCGCTGCTTGTGGCCGCCGCCCTGGTGGCGCGCGGTGATGCGCCCGTGGACGTTGCGGCCACCCTTCTTCGGGCTCGGTGCCAGCAGCGCCTTCTCGGGGGTCTTCTTGGTGACCTCCACGAAGTCGGCCACCGAGCTGCCCCGCCGTCCCGGCGTGGTTGGCTTGTGCTTGCGGATGCCCATGGCTACCTGGCCTCGAAGATCTCGATCTTGTCGTCGGGGTGGAGGGTGACCAGCGCGCGCTTGGTCGCCTTGCGCACCCCGAGGGTGCGGCGGGTCCGCTTGCGCTTGCCCTTGCGGTGCAGGGTGTTCACGTTCGCGACCCGGACGGAGAAGATGGCCTGGATGGCCTCCTTGATCTCCGTCTTGTTGGCGTCGGGGTCGACGATGAAGGTGTAGGTGTTCTCGTCCAGCAGGGCGTAGGACTTCTCGCTGACCACCGGCTTGTAGATGACGTCGCGGGGGTCCTTCACTTGGCGTCACCCTCCTCCAGCACCAGCTCCTCGTCGGGCTGGTCGGTCGTGGACCGGCCGAGGAAGGCGTCGAGCGAGTCGCGGGTGAACACGACGGCGTCGCTGCGGAGCACGTCGTAGGTGTTGAGCTGGTCGAAGGTGATCAGGTGCACGGCCGGCAGGTTGCGGAAGCTCTTGATCGCCGCCTCCTCGAGGCCGTCGACCACGAACAGCAGCTTGCGCCCGCCGAGCCCGAGGCCCTCCAGCAGCTCGACCGCCCTGGCCGTCTTGGGGGTGTCGAAGTCGAGGCCGTCCAGCACGACCAGGTTGCCCCCGGCGTGCCGGTCGGTCAGGGCCGACCGCAGGGCCAGCACCTTCTCCTTCTTGTTGACCCGGAAGCTGTGGTCGCGGGGCGTCGGCCCGAAGACCACGCCGCCGCCGCGCCACTGCGGGGCCCGGATGGAGCCCTGGCGGGCCCGCCCTGTCCCCTTCTGGCGCCAGGGCTTCTTGCCCCCGCCGCGGACCTCGGCCCGGGTCTTGGTCGAGTGGGTGCCGGCCCGGGCGGCGGCGAGCTGGGCCCGCACCACCCGGTGCATCACCGGCACGTTGACCTGGACCCCGAAGATCTCCTCGGGCAGCTCGACCGAGCCGGCCTTCTTGCCGCCGGCCTTGAGGACGTCGACCTTAGCCACTGGTGCTCACCGCCTTGACGGAGCTGCGCACCATGACCAGGCCGCGCTTGGGGCCGGGAACGGCCCCGCGGATCAGCAGCTGGTTGCGGTCGGGGTCGGCCTTGACGACCTCGAGGTTGAGCACGGTGACCCGCTGGTTGCCCATGTGGCCGGCCATCCGCATGCCCTTGAAGATGCGGGCCGGGGTGGCGCAGGCGCCGACCGAGCCGGGCGAGCGGTGCTTGCGCTCGGTGCCGTGGGAGGCGGACAGGCCCTTGAAGCCGTGCCGCTTCATCACGCCGGCGAAGCCCTTGCCCTTGGACACGCCGACGACGTCGACCCGGTCGCCCGGGGCGAACACGTCGGCCTTGAGCTCCTGGCCGGGGCTGTACTCGCCGGCGTCGGCGGTGCGCAGCTCGACCAGGTGGCGCCGGGCCTCGACGCCGGCCTTGGCGAAGTGGCCGGCCCTGGGCTTGTTGACCCGCTTCGGCTTGATGTCGCCGAAGGCGAGCTGGACGGCCGAGTAGCCGTCGCGCTCGGGCGACTTCACCTGGGTGACCGTGTTCGGCCCGGCCTGGATGACCGTGACCGGCACGACCCGGGCGTTCTCGTCGAAGATCTGGGTCATGCCCAGCTTGGCGCCGAGGAGGCCCTTGAAGGTGGCTGTCCTTGTCATAGCTTGATCTCGATGTCCACGCCGGCCGGGAGGTCCAGGCGCATCAGGCTGTCAACGGTCTTGGGCGTCGGGTCGAGGATGTCGATGAGCCGCTTGTGGGTGCGCATCTCGAAGTGCTCGCGCGAGTCCTTGTCCTTGTGGGGACTGCGGATCACGCAGTAGACCGACTTCTCGGTGGGCAGGGGGACCGGCCCTGCCGTGCGCGCACCCGTCCGGGTCACCGTGTCGACGATCTTGCGTGCCGACTGGTCGATGATCTCGTGGTCGTACGCCTTCAGGCGGATACGGATCTTCTGGTTCATCGCAGCGTCGCCAGACCCTTACTACTTGAGGATTTTGATGACGCGGCCGGCGCCGACGGTCCGTCCACCCTCGCGGATCGCGAACCGCAGCCCCTCGGCCATGGCGATGGGCTGGATCAGCTTGACCTGCATCTCGGTGTTATCGCCCGGCATGGCCATCTCGGTCCCCTCCGGCAGCGTCACCTCACCGGTGACATCGGTGGTCCGGAAGTAGAACTGGGGCCGGTAGTTGTTGAAGAACGGGGTATGGCGACCCCCCTCCTCCTTGGACAGCACATACACCTGGGCGGTGAACTCGGTATGGGGCGTGATGCTGCCCGGCTTGGCCAACACCTGGCCCCGCTCGATGTCCTCGCGCTTGGTCCCCCGCAGCAGGACCCCGACGTTGTCGCCGGCCTGACCGGTGTCCAAGATCTTGCGGAACATCTCCACCCCGGTCACCACCGTGGTCGCGATCTGGGGGCGGATCCCGACAATCTCCACCTGCTCGCCCACCTTGACCGTGCCCTGCTCGACCCGCCCGGTGGCCACCGTGCCCCGGCCGGTGATGGTGAACACGTCCTCCACCGGCATCAAGAACGGCTTGTCGACCACCCGCTCCGGCTCCGGAATATAGGAGTCAACCCCATCCATCAGCTCAAGGATCTTCGGCGTCCACGCCTCATCGCCCTCCAGCGCCTTCAACGCGCTCAGGCGGACGATCGGGGTGTCATCGCCGGGGAACTCATACTGGGTCAACAGCTCCCGGACCTCGAGCTCGACCAGCTCCAGGAGCTCCTCGTCATCGACCATGTCGACCTTGTTCAAGGCGACCACGATGTAGGGCACCCCAACCTGGCGGGCCAACAGGACATGCTCGCGGGTCTGGGGCATCGGCCCATCCGGGGCCGACACGACCAGGATCGCCCCATCGATCTGGGCCGCCCCGGTGATCATGTTCTTGATGTAGTCGGCATGGCCAGGCATGTCGACATGGGCGTAATGGCGATTGGCGGTCTCGTACTCGACATGAGCGATCGAGATCGTGATCCCCCGCTGCTTTTCCTCCGGGGCCTTGTCGATCTGATCAAAGGGCGTATAGGGCACCTCGGGGTCCCGCTCGTGCAGGACCTTGGTGATCGCCGCCGTCAAGGTCGTCTTGCCATGGTCGATATGACCCATCGTCCCAATATTCAAATGCGGCTTGGTCCGCTCAAACTTCTTCTTCGCCATGGGGAACGGTCTCCTCTCCTACTCCCCGCGAATCTTCGCGACGATGGTCTTGGCAATGTTCTCGGGCACCTCGGCGTAGCGGCCGAAGTGCATGGTCGAGGTGGCCCGGCCCTGCGTCATGGAGCGCAGGTCGGTGGTGTAGCCGAACATCTCGGCCAGGGGCACGGCCGCCCGGATCACCTGGGCGTTGCCGCGAGGCTCCATCTTCTCGATGTGGCCGCGGCGACCCGACAGGTTGCCCATCACGTCACCGGCGAAGTCCTCGGGCGTGACCACCTCGACGTCCATGATCGGCTCCAGCAGCGCCGGGCTGCCACGACGGGCGGCCTCCTTGAGCGCCATCGAGCCGGCGATCTTGAACGCCATCTCCGAGGAGTCGACGTCGTGGTAGGACCCGTCGTGCAGGATGACCCGGAGGTCGACCATCGGGTAGCCGGCCAGCACCCCGGCGCTCATCGCGTCCTGGATGCCGGCGTCCACCGACGGGATGTACTCGCGGGGCACCTTGCCGCCGACGATCTTGTTGACGAACTCGTACCCGCCGCCGTCGCCGGCCGTGGGCTCGACGTCGATCACCACGTGGGCGTACTGGCCCTTGCCGCCGGTCTGCTTGACGTGGCGGTAGACCAGGTTGGTGACGGGCTTGCGGATGGTCTCCCGGTAGGCGACCTGGGGCCGGCCGACGTTGGCGTCGACCTTGAACTCCCGCAGCATCCGGTCCACCAGGACCTCCAGGTGGAGCTCGCCCATGCCGGCCAGGATGGTCTGGCCGGTGTCCTCGTCGGTGTGGACCCGGAAGGTCGGGTCCTCCTCGTCGAGGCGCTGCAGGGCGGTGGCCATCTTGTCCTGGTCGGACTTGGTCTTGGGCTCGATGGCGACCTCGATCACCGGGTCGGGGAAGCTGATCGACTCCAGCTCGATCGGGTTGTCGGGGTCGCAGAGGGTGTCACCGGTGGTGGTGAACTTGAGCCCGACCGCGGCCACGATGTCGCCCGCGAACACCGCGTCCTTGTCCTCGCGGTGGTTGGCGTGCATCTGCAGCAGCCGCCCGATCCGCTCGGTCCGGTCCTTGGAGGCGTTAGAGACTCTGCTCCCCGCTTTGAGGGTGCCGGAGTAGACCCGGAAGTAGGTCAGCTTGCCCACGTACGGGTCGCTCATGATCTTGAAGGCCAGGGCGGCGAACGGCTCGTTGTCGTCGGCCTTGCGCTCCAGCAGGGCCGACTCGTCGCCGACCTTGGTGCCCTGGATCGGGGGCACGTCCAGCGGCGAGGGCAGGTACCAGACGACCGCGTCCAGCAGCGGCTGCACGCCCTTGTTCTTGAAGGCGCTGCCACACAGGACCGGGGCGATCTTGCCGGCGATGGTCGCCTTGCGGATCACCTTGCGGAGCTCGGCGACGGTCGGCTCCTCCTCGGCCACGTACTTCTCCATGAGCTGCTCGTCGTAGTCGGCCAGCAGCTCGAACAGCCGGTGGCGCCACTCCTCGGCCAGCTCGGTGTACTCGTCCGGGATCGGCCGGTCCTCCCACTCCTCGCCCATGCCGTCGCTCGGCCAGTAGTGGCCGCGCATCTCGACCAGGTCGATGACGCCGTGGAAGTTGCTCTCCACCCCCCAGGGGAGCTGGAGCACGGCCGGGGTCGCGCCCAGGCGGTCGACGATCATGTCCACCGTGCGGTGGAACTCGGCCCCGACCCGGTCCATCTTGTTGACGAAGCAGATCCGGGGGACGTTGTACTTGTCGGCCTGGCGCCAGACGGTCTCGGACTGGGGCTCGACCCCGCTGACGGCGTCGAACACGGCCACCGCGCCGTCGAGCACCCGCAGGGAGCGCTCGACCTCGACGGTGAAGTCCACGTGCCCGGGGGTGTCGATCAGGTTGATCCAGTGGTCGCGCCACCGGGTGGTGGTCGCGGCCGAGGTGATGGTGATCCCGCGCTCCTGCTCCTGCTGCATCCAGTCCATCACGGCGGCGCCCTCGTGGACCTCGCCGATCTTGTAGGTGCGGCCGGTGTAGTACAGGATCCGCTCGGTGGTGGTGGTCTTCCCAGCGTCGATATGGGCCATGATCCCGATGTTGCGGGTGCGCTGAAGCGGGAACTCGCGGATCGCGAGCCCCTTGGCGCTGCCCTTGCGGTCGACTGCTGTGTTCGTCATACCTCTCTCAGTTGTGTCAGGTGCTACCAGCGGTAATGGGCGAAGGCGCGGTTGGCCTCGGCCATCTTGTGGGTGTCTTCCTTGCGCTTGACGGCGGCCCCGGCGCCGTTGGAGGCGTCCAGCAGCTCGCCGGCCAGGCGGTCGGCCATGGTCTTCTCGCGGCGGGCCCGGGAGAAGCCGACCAGCCAGCGCAGGGCCAGGGTGGTCGAGCGGCCCTGCCGGACCTCGACCGGGACCTGGTAGGTGGCCCCGCCGACCCGGCGGCTCTTGGTCTCCAGCACCGGCCGGACGTTCTCGACCGCCCGCTTGAGCGTGGTCACGGGGTCGTTGCCGGTCTTGCGCCGGCACTGCTCGAGGGCCGAGTAGACGATCCGCTCGGCCGTGGAGCGCTTCCCCTGGAGCAGGATCTTGTTCACCATCTGGGTCACGAGCTGCGACTGGTAGATGGGGTCCGGCGTGAGCGGCCGGCGGCTAGCTGGTCCCTTCCGCGGCATCCTTCAGTTCCTCCTAGACCTGCTTGCCCTTGGCCCCGTAGCGGGAGCGGGCCTGCCTGCGGTCGCGGACGCCCTGGGTGTCGAGGGTGCCGCGGATGACCTTGTAGCGGACGCCGGGCAGGTCCTTCACCCGGCCGCCGCGGACGAGCACGATGGAGTGCTCCTGGAGGTTGTGGCCGACGCCCGGGATGTAGGCGGTGACCTCGATGCCGCTGGACAGCCGCACGCGGCAGACCTTGCGCAGGGCCGAGTTGGGCTTCTTGGGCGTGGTCGTGTAGACGCGCGTGCAGACCCCCCGCCGCTGGGGCGAGCCCTTCAGCGCCGGGGTCTTGGTCTTCTCGACCTTGCTCTCGCGGCCCTTGCGGACCAGCTGGGCGATCGTTGGCAATCTCTGCTCCTTGCCGACTGTTCCTGCTGCTCGTTCAACTCCACGGTGTCGGGCGTTTATTCCATCTTCCGGCCGCCCGGCACCACACACTCGAATCGTCCTGGTTAGGGGGGCGCGCGTCACCACGGCTAGCGCGGAGGCGCGATCGCGAATGGTAGCGGAGGGTCCCTGACCTCGTCAAACCGATTGCCGGTAATGCGCCCGTAACCAACTCTTGACAACGCAAGCAGCCCCGCGCGTGAATGTCCCAACACTGTTCGGCATGACCGAACACGGGGAGGGAGGACCCCGCCTCTTAGGAGTCCGTGCACGGCAGGGGGGAGCAAGGAGGGCTGTTCGTTGCGGCGGAACACGTTAACTACCGAGCTGTTGGCCGAGTTTCTCGGCACTTTCACCCTTCTGATCTTCGGGCTGGGCGTGGTCGCCCACTTCGTGCTGCGCAACGCGGTCGGCGACCCGCTCCCGGCCCCGGGGACCTTCGGCAACTTCACCACCGTGAACTTCGCCTGGGGCTTCGGGGTGGTCATGGGGGTGTATGTCGCCGGGGGGGTGAGCGGCGCCCATATCAACCCGGCCGTGAGCGTCGGCCTGGCCCTGCGACGCGGGTTCCCGTGGGCCAAGGTCGGGCCGTACATCCTGGCCCAGTTCCTGGGGGCGTTCGTGGCCGCCCTGCTGATCCGCTGGAACTTCTACGAGTGGTTCAACCAGGTCGACCCGGGCAAGACCTTCGCCACCCAGGGCGTCTACTCGACCTCGCCGGGGCCGGGGATGTCGGTCCTTGGCGGTCTGCGCAGCGAGATCATCGGCACGGCCCTCCTGCTGATGCTGATCCTGGCCATCACCGACGCCCGCAACACCGCCCCGGGGGCCAACCTGGCCCCGTTCATCATCGGCCTGGCCGTGGTCGTGATCGGCATGAGCCTGGGCGCCACCTCCGGCTACGCGATCAACCCGGCCCGTGACTTCGGGCCGCGGCTGGCCTCCTGGGTCACCGGCTGGTCGACGGCCATGCAGGCACCCAACGGGGACTTGTATTTCTGGGTGCCGATCATCGGGCCGTTCATCGGCGGCGCCATCGGCGTCTACATCTACGACCTCTTCGTCGGCAACTTCCTGCCCGCCGAAGGCGACGTCGGTGAGGTCGGCGAGGTCGTCCACCCACCCGAGGCGACCCCCTAGCCGCCACTCGACAGGTCTGCGGGGACGGCGCCGGCACGGCACCGTCCCCGGCGGGCCCTCCCCTTCCCCACCCCTGAAGCCAGGAGGCAAGGATGGCCAAGGAGTACGTCCTCGCGATCGACCAGGGAACGACCTCGTCCCGGGCCATGCTCTTCAACCACGACGGCACCGTGGCCGGCTCGGCCCAGGAGGAGCACGAGCAGATCTATCCCCAGGCCGGCTGGGTCGAGCACGACCCCAAGGAGATCTGGGACAAGACCCAGCGGGTGACCTCCCAGGTCCTGTCGGACAACAACCTGAGCGCCGACAACATCGCCGCGGTCGGGATCACCAACCAGCGTGAGACCACCGTGGTCTGGGACAAGAACACCGGCGAGCCGGTCTACAACGCCATCGTCTGGCAGGACACCCGCACCCAGCCGATCGTTTCCCAGTGGAAGGACGAGGGCTACGAGGACGAGATCAAGCCCAAGACCGGGCTGGTCATCGCCACCTACTTCTCCGGCACCAAGATCGCCTGGATCCTGGAGAACGTGGAGGGGGCCAGGGCCAGGGCCGAGGCGGGCGACCTGCTGTTCGGCAACACCGACACCTGGCTCATCTGGAACCTGACCGGCGGGGTCAACGGCGGCCACCACATCACCGACTACACCAACGCCTCGCGGACGATGCTGTTCAACCTGGAGAACACCGACTGGGACGACGGCATCCTCGAGAAGCTGGACATCCCCAAGGCGATGCTGCCCGAGCTGCGGCCGTCCTCGGACCGCGAGACCTACGGCAGCACCCTGGCCGACGGCCCCATGGGCGGCGAGGTCCCGATCGCCGGTGACGCCGGCGACCAGCAGGCGGCCCTGTTCGGCCAGGCCTGCTTCGACGTCGGCCAGGCCAAGAACACCTACGGCACCGGCAACTTCCTGCTCCAGAACACCGGCCAGCAGGTCGTGCCGTCCAAGTCGGGGCTGCTGACCACCGGCTTCTACGCGCTCGAGAAGGGCAACAGCTTCTACGCCCTCGAGGGCTCGATCGCCATCACCGGCGCGGCCGTCCAGTGGCTGCGCGACAACCTCAAGATGATCAAGGACGCCAACGAGACCGAGGAGATCGCCCAGTCGGTCGAGGACTCCGGCGGCGCCATCTTTGTGCCCGCCTTCTCGGGCCTGTTCGCCCCCTACTGGGACGAGCGCGCCCGCGGGGTCATCGTCGGCCTGACCCGCTACGTCAACCGGGCCCACCTGGTCCGGGCGACGCTCGAGTCCGAGTGCTACCAGAGCCGCGACGTGGTCGAGGCCGTGGAGCAGGACTCCGGCAAGCGGCTGGAGGACCTGCGGGTCGACGGCGGCTCGGTCAAGAACAACTTCCTCATGCAGCTCCAGGCCGACGTCCTCGGGATCCCGGTGATCCGGCCCCAGGTCCAGGAGACGACCGCCCTCGGCGCGGCCTACCTGGCCGGGCTGGCCACCGGCTACTGGTCCTCGCTGGACGAGATGCGCGAGAACTGGCAGGTGGACCGGACCTTCGAGCCGAGTTGGTCCGAGGACCAGCGCGAGACCGGCTACGCCCAGTGGAAGAAGGCGATCGAGCGCACGCGGGGGTGGGTCGACTAGCCCTTCGATGCGGTAGGCCCGGCGGAGGCGGCTCCGCCGGGCCGTCCCAACGACGCGGGAGGCCGGTGTGAAGAAGCTCATCAACTCGGTGGACGACTTCGTCAAGGAGTCCCTGGAGGGCATGCAGAAGGCCCACGGGGACCTGCTCGACGTCAACTACGACCCGTTCGTCGTCTTCCGGACCGACGCTCCCGTGCAGGGCAAGGTCGGGGTCATCTCCGGGGGCGGGTCGGGCCACGAGCCGATGCACGGCGGCTTCGTGGGCAAGGGGATGCTGGACGCGGCCTGCCCGGGTGAGGTGTTCACCTCGCCCACGCCCGACCAGATGGAGTGGGCGACCAGGAAGGTCGACGGCGGGGCCGGGGTGCTCCACATCGTCAAGAACTACTCGGGCGACATCATGAACTTCGAGATGGCCGCCGACCTCGGCAAGGACGCCGGGATCGAGGTCGAGAGCGTGGTCGTGGACGACGACGTGGCCGTCAAGGACTCGCTCTACACCCAGGGGCGGCGCGGGGTCGGCGGCACCGTGCTGATGGAGAAGATCGTCGGCGCCAAGGCCGAGGAGGGCGCGGATCTCGCCTCGGTGGCCGGGCTGGCCCGCGACGTCAACGCCAACGTGCGCTCGATGGGGCTGGCCCTGACCTCCTGCACCGTCCCGGCGGCGGGGTCGCCGACCTTCGAGCTGGGCGACGACGAGGTCGAGATCGGCATCGGCATCCACGGGGAGCCGGGGCGCGAGCGGATCAAGATGGAGGGCGCCGACCAGCTCACCGACCGGCTCACCCGGCCGGTGATCGAGGACCTGGGGCTCAACTCGGGCGACCAGGTGCTGGTGTTCGTCAACTCCATGGGCGGCACCCCCCTGGCCGAGCTGTACGTCATCTACCGCCGGGTCGTCCAGCTCCTGGACGAGGGCGGCGTGCAGGTGGCCCGGCACCTGGTCGGGCCGCTGATCACCTCGCTGGAGATGCAGGGCGCCTCGGTCACCATCCTGCGCCTGGACGACGAGAAGACCCGGCTCTGGGACGCCCCGGTGCACACCCCGGCGCTGCGCTGGGGGGTGTAGCCGGTGTTCTCGGTGGCCCAGGCGGAGGCCTGGGTCAGGTCGACGGCGGCCGTGATCGAGGAGCACGCGGCCGCCCTGACCAAGCTGGACTCGGCCATCGGCGACGGCGACCACGGCACCAACATGAACCGCGGGTTCAAGGCGGCCGTCCAGCGCCTCGACGGCCTCGAGGGTGACCAGGACTTCGGCAGCGTGTTCAAGGCCATCGGCATGGCCCTGATCGGCAAGGTCGGCGGGGCCTCGGGACCGCTGTACGGGTCGCTGTTCCTGGGCATGGGCAAGGAGCTGGGCGACGCCTCCGAGGTCGAGGACGAGCGGCTGGCGGCGGCCCTGCGGGCCGGCTACGACAGCGTGGTCGCCCGGGGCAAGGCCCAGCTCGAGGACAAGACCATGCTGGACGCCTGGCACCCGGCCCTGGAGGCCCTCGACGCCGCCCTGGCCGAGGGCAGGGAGCTGGGCCCGGCCCTGGACGAGGCCGCCGCCGCCGCCGAGGCCGGCATGAAGGCCACCATCCCGATGATCGCCCGCAAGGGCCGGGCCAGCTACCTCGGCGAGCGCTCCCGCGACCACCAGGACCCAGGCGCCACCTCGACCCACCTGATCCTCCGAACCCTGGCCGACGTCGTCAACGGCCGCTAGCCTCACCCCTCCCGACAATCTGGTAGCTTCCGGACACATTCGCCAAGCTCGGGGAGGGGGCCTGGTGCGGGAGCTCACCGCGGACCTGCTGGTCGGCCGGCTGGTCGACTGGGGGGTGGACACGGTCTTCGGGCTGCCGGCGGACAGCGCCGACGGGGTGGTCGAGGCGTTCCGGCGGCTCGGGGACCAGATCCGGCTGGTCCTGGTCCACCACGAGGAGGCGGCCGCCCTGATGGCCGCCGGGTACGCCAAGTCGACCGGACGGATCGGGGTCTGCCTGGCCACCTCCGGGCCGGGGGCGCTGCGGCTCCTGGGCGGCCTGTACGACGCCAAGCTCGACCACCAGCCGGTCCTGGCCATCACCGAGAGCCAGGAGATCCGGCTGCTCGGCACCAGCTTCCAGCAGGAGCTGGCCCTGGAGACGGCGTTCGACGACGTCGCCGACTACAACGTCCGGGTCAACGTGCCCGTGCAGATCCCGGCCGTGGTCGACATCGGGATCGGCCACGCCCTGGCCCGGGGCACGGTCTCCCACATCACCTTCCCGCCGGGCCTGGAGGACACCGCGGCCGAGACCAGCCCGTGGATGCTGACCACCCCGACCGGGACCCCGCCAACGGCCCCGCTGTTCACCGCCGGCCCCGGGGTCCCGCCCGACGGCGACCTGCGCCGGGCGGCCGACGTGCTCAACCAGGGCAGCCGGGTCGCCCTGCTGGTCGGGGCGGGCGCCCTGGAAGCCAGGGAGGAGCTGCTGGCGGTGGCCGACGCGGTCGCCGCGCCGGTGGTCAAGTCCCTGCCCGGCAAGGCGGCCGTCCCCGACGACCACCCGTTCACCACCGGCTGCATCGGCGTGCTCGGGACCCGGCCGTCCGAGCAGGCCCTGGCCGACGCCGACACCCTGCTGCTGGTCGGGACCAGCTTCCCGTGGGCGGCCAACGTGCCCGACCTGGCCAAGGTCCGGGCCGTCCAGATCGAGACCGACCCGGCCCGCCTCGGCGCCTCCGGCGCCACCGAGGTGACCCTGCTCGGGGACGCCGCCGAGACCCTGGGGGCGCTGCTCCCGCTGCTCCGGCGCAAGGCCGACCGCGGCTTCCTGACCCAGGCCCAGGCGGGCATGGTCGCCTGGCGGGAGCGGCTGGACGAGCTCGAGGACCAGACCCGCGACCCGATCCAGCCCCAGTACCTGATGCGGGTCGTGGACCGCTGCGCCGCCCCCGACGCCATCCTCGCCTCCGACTCGGGCACGGTCGCGACCTGGACGGCCCGCCACTTCGACGTCCGCGGGGACCGCCACTACCTCCTCTCGGCCAACCTGGCCACGATCGCCGCCGGCGTGCCCTACGCCATCGCCGCCCAGTGGGCCCACCCCGGCCGGGCCTGCATCGCCGTCACCGGCTCCGACGGGTTCGCCAAGGTCATGGGCGAGCTGCTGACCGCCATCCAGTACCGCCTGCCGGTCAAGGTCGTGGTCAGCAACGTCTCCTCCCTCGGCCGCCGCCTCCGCGGCGGCGACAACGGCACCCCCGGCGGCCCGGCCGACTTCGCCACCTGGGCCCGGGCCAACGGCGCCCTCGGCCTCCGGGTCGAGCACGCCGCCGACGTCGAGCCGGCCATCCGCCGGGCCTTCGCCGCCCCCGGCCCGGCCCTGGTCGACGTCCTCGTCAACCCCGAGGAGCTCCCCCGCCCGGCCATGGCCGGCGGCGCCTGAGGGGCTGGGGAAATCGCCTGACCGGTGGGGCGCTTGGGGCTACCGTGCCGGTATGGAGCCCAGCCTGGTGGAGCAGCTCCGGCCGGTGTTCGCCGGGCGGAAGGTGATGCTGACCGGGGGGCCGTTGGCCGCGCTGACCGGGACCTGCCGGCGGATGCGGGAGCTGGGGGCGGAGCGGCCGTTCCTGCTCGCCACCGGGGTAGGGACCGGGGAGGTCCCCGGGGCGGACGAGGCGGAGTGGTGCGTGGTCGAGCTCCGGGCGCCCGACGTCCTGGCCGAGATCCGGGCGGCCATGAAGCTGCTGCGGCTCCTGCCGGCCGAGGTCGCGGACGCCCTCGACCGGTGGGACCCGGAGCGGCGGGCGCTGGTGCTGAGCCCGATGTTCAACGAGCTGCCGGAGATCGCCGGCCGGCGGGTCTACGGGCCGCGGCGGCCCGAGTGGCGGCGGCTGGAGGACAAGGTCGTCGTCGACCAGCTCTGGGACGACCTGGGCGTCACCAGGGCGCCGTCGGCGGTGGTGACGGCCGAGCCGGAGGCCCTCCGGGCGGCGGCCGGGCGGCTGGACCGGGGCGCCGGCACGGCCTGGGCGGGCGACGCCCGCCAGGGGTTCAACGGCGGGGCGCAGCTCCTGCGCTGGGTGCGGGGCGAGGAGGACGCGGCCGAGGCGGCGCGGTTCCTGGCCGAGCGCTGCGACCGGGCCCGGGTGATGCCGTTCCTGGAGGGCATCCCCTGCAGCATCCACGGGATGGTGTTCCCGGACGGGGTGGCCGCGTTCCGGCCGGTCGAGATGGTCACCCTGCGCCAGCCCGGGTCGAGCCGGCTGCGGTACGCGGGAGCGGCCACCTTCTGGGACCCGCCCACCGCCGACCGGGAAGTGATGCGCGACCTGGCTCGCCGGGTCGGGGACGGACTACGCGAACGGGTCGGCTACCGGGGGGCGTTCACCGTCGACGGGGTCCTGACCGCCGACGGGTTCCTGCCCACCGAGCTCAACCCGCGCCTCGGCGCCGGCCTGTCGGTGATGACCAGGGACCTGCCCGAGCTGCCGGTCCCCCTGCTGGACCGTGCCCTGATCGAGGGCGAGGCGCTGGCCTACCGCGCCGGCGACCTGGAGCGCCAGGTGCTGGAGATCGCCGACCGGTCCCGGGCCGGCGGCGCCTGGACAGTGACCCGGAGGGGGCCCGAGGCCACCGGGGCCAACGAGGAGGTGGCGGTGGTGTTCGAGGACGGCGCCTGCCGGGTCGCCGGGGACGGGCGGCCGCCGGACGGGACGCTCACCTTCGGGCCCTCGGGGGTTGGCGGGTTCGTGCGCCTGCGCCTGGACCCGGAACGGGTGGCGGCCGGCCCGCCGGTGGCGCCGCTCGCCGTGGCCGCGTTCGCGCTGGCCGACGAGCGGTTCGGGACCGGCATCGGCCCGCTGGAACCGGCCCGGCCGGTCCGCTGAACGCGAACGGCGCGCCCCCGCCGATGGGGGCGCGCCGCCGCGAGCTCGATGTGCCGGGTTAGATGACCCGGCGCCTGCCTCGGCCACGGCCGACGGCCAGACGGTAGATCACCAGCAGCAGGATGGCCCCGATGATCGCGGTCAGCCAGGTGCTGATGTCGAAGAACTCATCCACGGTGTCGCGGCCGAACAGCACCTGGGCCAGGAACCCGCCGAGGATGGCGCCGACGATCCCGATGATGATCGTCACGATGATGCCGCCCGGGTCGTCCCCGGGCAGGATCGCCTTGGCGAGCGCTCCCGCGATCAGGCCGAGGACAATCCAACCGATGATGCCCATGCCACGTCCTTTCGTTGCTGCGACGGCCGATGGCCGCCTCTGACAGCTTTGGAATGAGCGACACGGCCCGGGTTCAAACCTGCTTTCGGGGACCCGCCAGGAGCCCCTCGTCGCTGTAGGTCAGGACCTTCTCGAGGGTGACGATCGTGCCCGCCTCGGGACGGGAGGTGAAGTCGACCCGGTCGACCAGGGCCTGCATCAGCCCCAGCCCCCGCCCCCGCTCGGCCTCGAGCAGCGGGTCGTCGGCCTGGAGCCTGGCCGAGTCGAAGCCGTGGCCGACGTCGATGACCCGGATCACGCCGATTCGGTCCTCCAGGTCGAGGCGGACGACGTACAGGTCGCCGGGCCCGGAGTGGAGCAGCACGTTGGTGCAGGCCTCGCTCAGGGCCAGCTCGAAGTCGTAGACGCAGGTCTCCTCCACTCCGACCTGGTCCATGGCGTTGCGGACGATGTGTCGGGCCACCGGGACCGTCTGCTCGTCCCGTGGCAGGGTCAGGGCCAGCGAGAGTTCCATGCCGGGGTCGTTCCCTTCATGAAGGGAGCCGACACCTGGTGTTCGGCTTACGCGGTGGCATAGGCCCGGTCGAGCACCTGGACCGGGTGGTAGACGGGCAGGCCGGTGGCCTGGGCGATGTGCCAGCGGCAGGTCTCGGAGTCGCACACGATGAAGTCCGGCCTGGACTCGGTGACCTGGTCGAACAGGGTGCGGCCGACGTCCATGGCGATCTGGTACTTCTCCACCTTGACGCCGTAGGTGCCGGCGGTGCCGCAGCAGCCGGCCCGCGACCGCTCGATCTCCAGCCCCGGCACCAGGGCGAGCAGGTCGAGGGCGGGCAGGCCGACGCCGTGGGCCATCAGCTGGCAGGGCGGGTGGTACAGCGCCCGCGCCCGGATGGGCGCGAACGAGCGGTTGAGCTGGCCGTCGTCGTCCAGCCCGACCAGGTACTCGCAGATGTCGTACACGGCCTGGGAGACCGCCCTGGTGTCGGGGTCGTCCAGCCCCAGCAGCTCGCGGTACTTGGCCTTGAGGGTCATGCCGCACGAGGTCGAGCTGGCCACGATCACCCCGGGGTCGTCGGCCGAGCCGCGCAGCCGCCTGACCAGCCGGGTGGCGTAGCTGCGGCCGGCGTCGAAGTCGCCGTTGGAGACCAGCGGCAGCCCGCAGCAGCCCTGCTTGGGGAAGGTCACCCGGGCGCCGTTGCGCTCCAGGACCCGGACGACGGCCGCGCCGACCTCGGGCTCGAACTCCTGGGCGGCGCAGCCGTGGAAGTAGGCGACGGTGCGGGTGGTGCCGGCCGGGGCCTTGTGGGAGCGGGCCCAGGAGCGGAAGGTCATGGCCGAGAACTTGGGCATGGCCGCGCCCCGGTGGACGCCGATGGTCTTCTCCACCAGCAGCCGCACCGGCCGGGCGGCCATGACGGCGTTGGCGATCGGCGCCACCGGCCTGGCCATCCCGCCCATCAGGGAGGGGCGGCTGATCACCTGGTCACGCAGGTTGAGGCCGCCACGGTCGGCGACCAGGCGGCTGCGGGCGACCTGGTTGATCTCGGCCACCATCACGCCCTCGGGGCAGGCCTGGGTGCAGAGCCCGCAGGCCGAGCAGTAGTCGAGCGACTTGTCGGGCGAGTCGCCGGTGTCGATGCCGGCCCGGAACCGCTGGCCCTGCGGTCCCTCGTACTTGGGCCCGGGGAACAGGTCGGTCACCGCCGAGACCGGGCACACCGTGTTGCAGATGTTGCACTTGATGCAGCGGTCGGCGGTCTGTTCCACGTGCAGCACGGCAGCCTCCGGGGTCAGCGGACGGGAGTGGCGGCGAGGAGGGCGGCGACACGGGCCGCGGTGGCCAGGGCGACACCTTCGCGGGAGCCCTCGACGGTCGGGTCGTGGGCGGCCAGCAGGCCGCCGACACAGCGGACGTTGGCCAGGATGGGCTCGCCCGAGGCGTCGACCGGCCGCAGCTCGGCGTCGACCCGGACCCCGGCGGCGGCCAGCGGGTGGTCGCCGAGGAATCGGCCCCCCAGATAGGCCAGCCGGTCCTCGAACCCGTCGACGGGCAGGCCGGCCACCCGCTCGGTCAGGGTGCCGTCGCGGTTGGCCTCGATGCCGTTGCCGGCGACCCCGCCGGTGGCCAGCACCAGCTCCTCGCAGCGGGTGGCCAGGACCCGGGAGGCGCCCTCGCTGCGGACGGCGGTCACCCTGTCCCCGTCGCGCTCCACCCCGACCGCCGGGAAGCCGAACTGCCAGCGCACGCCGAGCGCCTCCAGCCGGGCCCGGTAGGCGGCGAACAGGCGCAGGCCGGGGATCGAGGGCGGGGCGGTCGCCGCCTCGACCAGCGGGGTCCCGACCAGCGACTGGAGGTCGGCCCAGGGCTCGTGGCCGCGGTTCAGCCCCAGCACCGCCGGCACCACCACCACGTCGGCCCCGGCGGCCGCCCTGGCCAGGCCGGGGGCGAGGCGGCGGCGGAACCCGGCGTCGTCGATCGCCCTGGCCAGCTCGACCCCGGTGAAGTAGCGGTCGTGGTCCCAGGCCGGCAGGGGCGCGCTCGCCGGGGTCGCGTCGATCCCGGACACCCGCAGGTGGGTCGCGCACAGGGCTGGTGAGAAGTCGCGGAACCCGGCGAAGTTGACCACCGCCACCCGGCCCCCGAGGAACCCGTCCGGGCCCGTGCCCGCGGCCGGCTCGGGGAGCAGGCAGGTCTGGCGCAGGGTGCCGAAGGCGGTGACCTGGCCGCGGTTGCGGTCCAGGTCGCCGGCGTGGGCCAGGCCGGCCCCGGCGGCGAACCCGGAGAACCACTCCAGCCCGTCGCGGACCGCGGCCTGGCCGACCAGGTGGTAGGGATGGCCCTCGGGGAGGCGGTCGATCGCCTCCAGGGGCTGGGAGACCGGCTCGCCGCCGACCCGCCCGAGCACGTCGACCGCCCCGGCCCCCCAGTGGGTGAAGCCGTTGCCCCGGGCCAGCACCCGCACCTGGCGGCCCGCCTCGGCCAGCCGGGTGGCGCTGGCCAGCCCGGCCGGGCCGGCCCCGACGACGATCACGTCGGCCCGCATCAGCCCTCGCCCGCCCCACCGGGGGACCACCCCGGCGGTCCCCCGGACCCCCCCGCCGGGGTCGACGGTTCGGCGGCCTCGTCGGGCACGCCGGCGCCCTGGAGGTCGAAGATGCCCCGGTAGATGGCGTGGTTGAGCAGGGCCTGGCGGGCCTGGTCGCCCCAGATGGTCGGCCGCTGCCCGCGCCAGCGCTCCTCCAGGAACCGCTCCAGCCCGACCACCGCGTCCGGGCCCTGGTCCCCGCCCGGTCCCGGCCCGTTGCCGGCCTCGGCCAGCATGCCGGCGGCCCGCCAGGCGCAGAAGGCGGCCTGGCAGGGGCCGTAGCCGAGGCGGACCTTGCGGCGCAGGTCCTCCAGCTCGGTCAGCCCGGAGGCCACCGCGTCCCGGACCTGACCGCGCGTGACCAGCTCGCACTCGCAGATGAGCTCGCCGTAGGCCTGGTCCCGCTCGACCCGGGCCAGCGGCTCGGCCACCTGGTGGGGGCCGTGGTCGGCGCCCGGCATGACCTCGGTGGCGGTCCGGCACGGCTCGGTGACGCCCATCCGCTCGGCCAGCCGGTCGACCACCGCCTCGGCCATCTGCCGGCAGGTGGTCAGCTTGCCCCCGACGATGCTGTACATGTTGTCGAGCCCGTCCAGCTTGGGGTGGTCGACAACGGTGAAGGTCCGGCTGACCTCCCGGGTGTCGCCGCCCCCATCTCCCCCGCCGTCCGCCGGGGGCTCGGCCACGTACAGCGGCCGCGACCCGGCGAAGGCCCGCAGCACCCGGCCCGAGGCGATCGCCGGGACCATCTGGGCGCACATGTCGATCATGCGGTCGACGTCGGCCAGCCCGACCGAGATGTCGTCGGCGCTCGCCACCTGCTCGGAGGTGGTGCCGAGGATGGCCACCTCGTGCTGGGGGACGATGATGTCGCCGTCGGCCGGCTTGCGGCAGGCGTTGACCACCCCCCGGACGTAGCGGCTGGCCATCACCACCATGACGCCCTTGCCGGCGATCATCTTCAGGGGCACCCCGGCCATGCGGCCGACCTCGCCCGCCCAGGCGCCGGCCGCGTTGACCACCCACTGGCAGCCGATGGTGCGGTCCTCGCCGGCCACGGCGTCGTGGACCCGGACCGCGGTGATCCGGTCGCCGTCGCGCTCGGCCCCGACCATCGGGTGGCGGACCAGGACCTTGCAGCCCCGGGCCTCGGCGTCGGCGGCCATCGAGCGGAGCAGCGACCAGGAGTCGATGCCGCCGTCGGGCACGGCGTAGGCGAGCTTGACGTCGGGGGCGAGCAGCGGCTCGCGCCGGTGGGCGGCGGCCGCCGACAGCTCCTCGGTGGGGATGCCCGAGGCCCGGCAGCCCTCGACGAACTGCTCGGCGTAGGCCTCGTCGTCGCCCGGCAGGAGCACGAACAGGCCGCCGATGTCCTCGATCGTGTGCGGGGCGACGCGGCGCAGGGTGGTGTTCTCCTCGATGCACTCCCTGGCCGACTCCTGGTCGCGGACCGCGTAGCGGGCCCCGGAGTGGAGCAGGCCGTGCCAGCGGCCCGAGGTCCCGGTGCCGAGGTCGAAGCGCTCGACCAGCACCGCGCGCACGCCCCGCAGGGCCAGGTCGCGCAGGACGGCCACGCCGGTCACCCCGCCGCCCACCACCACGACGTCGGTCTCCATCATATGGGTCAAGGGCTCCGCTCCCGTTCACGGCCGGTTGGGGGCTCGAACAGCGAGTTCGCCGGCTCGGCTGGCTCCTCCGAGGGCTCGGCGGTCCCGGAGGCCTCGGCGGCGAGCCGGGGCAGCGGCCGCTGGACCAGGCCCTGGCGCACGTACCAGCGGACGGTCTCCTCCATGGCCTGGCGCAGCGGGGTGTAGCGGAGGCCGAGGTCCCGGGTCGCCCGGGAGCCGTCGTACAGGTGGGGGTGGCCGAGGGTGCGGACGGACTCGCGGCACAGCTTGGGCTGGCGGCCGCGGACCCGGGCGACGGCCTCGGCCACGCCCGCCACCCCCATGGCCACCGGCAGCGGCAGGGTCCGGGGCCGGTCGGCCAGGCCGGCGATGACGGCGATCAGGTCGATGGCCTCGGTGTTGGTCAGGGTGTCGGTGTTGAGCACGTAGCGGTGGCCGGGCCGGCCCTTGGTCTCGGCCAGCAGGTGGCCGTTGACGCAGTCCTCGGTGTAGCAGATCCCGAACCGGGCCGGCAGGTCGAACGGCAGCCGGCCGTTGAGGTAGCCGATGAACACCGCCGCCGTGCCCGTTGTCCGCCCCGGGCCCTGCACCGAGCTGGGGTTGACCACCACCACCTCGACCGCGTCGTAGCCGAGGGCGACCTGCTCGCCCTCGAACTTGGAGCGGGCGTAGTGGGAGGTGAACTCGGACGGCGGGCTGGTCGTCTCGTTCATGAAGGTGCTGCCGTCCCCGCCGAGGGTGGCCGCCGAGCTGGTGTGGACGACCCGCCGCACCCCGGCCCGCCGGGCCGCCTCCAGCATCCGCCTGGTGCCCTCGACGTTGACCTGGTAGAGCGGGGCGGGATCGGCCAGGCAGAGCTGGTTCAGGCCGGCCACGTGGTAGACGACCTCGCAGCCGTCGGCCGCCCTGACCAGCGACTCCTCGTCGTCGAGGTGGCCGACGGCCAGCTCGACCCGCGGGTCGGGCAGCCGTTCGCGGTCCCCCAGGTGACGGACCAGGGCCCGCACCGGCCGTCCCTCGGCGACCAGCCGGGCCGCCAGCAGGCCGCCGACGAACCCGGTGGCGCCGGTGATCAAGGTCCGCTCGTTCATCGTCCCGCCCGTATCAGGTCGCCGAAGCGCGCGAAGTAGTCGACGGCCGAGGCGGCGCTGACAACGGCCACTGCCAGCATGGCCCATTCGTCCAGCCAGAGCGAACCCAGCTGGACCTCCGGCCGGAGGATGGCCAGGGTGATCCCGACCACCTGGACGTTGAACTTGATCTTGCCCCAGATGCTGGCCGAGATGACCACGTTGGAGGCGGCGGCGATGGCCCGCAGGCCGAGCACCGCGACCTCCCGGGCGATCACCACGAAGGCCACCCAGACGTTGACCCGGTCCACCGCCATCAGGCCGAGCAGGGCCCCCACGACCAGCAGCTTGTCGGCGGTGGTGTCGAGGAAGTTCCCGAGCACGGTGGTCTGCTGCCAGCGCCGGGCCAGGTAGCCGTCCACGAAGTCGGTGAACGACGCGATCAGGAACACGATCGCCGCCAGCACCGCCGCCCGCTCGATCCGGCCCTCGGCGACCAGCAGCCACAGCAGCACCGGGATGAGCGCGATGCGCAGCAGGGTGATGCGGGTGGAGAGCGTCAGCGTCCCCATCGATCCCCCTCAGCAGCGGTCAGGAGGTCCGGTCCTCCCCCGCTATCCTACGGGCTCTCTCCCCGTCTTCCCAGGTCGAGCGCTGTCGAGAAATGCGTACAGGCCGGCCCACTGGGCGGCGTCGAGGCCGCCCGGCCCGGCGTCCAGCGCGAACCCCAGGTCGCGGGCCAGGCGGCGCAGCTGCCGGTAGCTGAACGGCGGGACCAGGGTCCGGCGCAGGGGCAGCCCGGGATGGCGGAAGCCGGTCTGGACGAGCGCCGCGAACCCCCGGCGGCCCGCCACCGGGACCAGCGGCGGGTCCCGGCGCCGGGCGACCAGCACGGCCGCCCCGACCCTCGGCGGCGGCCGGAAGCTGGAGGGCCCGAGGCGCCGCCCGGCCCGCAGCTCGTACCAGGCCCCCCAGGCGATCGTCTCCGGGGTCGCGGGCCGCCCGGCCGCGTACCGCCGGGCCGCCTCCTCCTGGACGATCAGGTCGGCCCGCTCCAGCCGGGTCCGCGGGTCCCCCAGCAGCCGCCGCAGGATCGCCGCCGTCGACCCGAACGGCAGGTTGGCCACCACCCGGAACGGCCGTCGCGGCACCGGCAGGGTGAGCGCGTCCGCCGTCACCACCCGCACGTTGCCGAACCCGGCCAGCCGGCCCCGCGCCCGCTCGGCCAGCCGCGGGTCACACTCGACCGCCACCACCCGCCCGGCCCGCCTGGCCAGCGCCTCGGTGAGCACCCCGGTCCCGGCCCCGATCTCGACCACCAGGTCCCCGGACCCGACCCCGGCCTGCTCGACCAGCTCAGCCGCCAGCCACCCTCCGGCCAGAAAGTGCTGCCCGAGCTCCGCGCGCCTGCGCGCGTTCCCGGACACGGAAGACCGCCATGTTCATGGCCATAG
>CALGFH010000131.1 GCA_937881255.1 uncultured Actinomycetes bacterium | reverse complement strand
GCGGCCGATCCGGCGCTGTCCGCCGGCGCGGAGCGGCGCGGCTACCGCGTCCACGTCCCCACCGGCTACCGGCCCGACCAGCCGGTGCCGGCCGTGCTGCTGTTCCACGGCAACGGCGGCAGCGCCGCCGACCTCGACGACGTCTCCGGGCTGTCCGAGCTGGCCGACCGGCGCGGCTTCCTGGCCGTCTACCCACAGGGCATCTCAATCGGCGCCGGCCGGCCGTTCTGGGCCAGCTCCGGGCGGGTCGAGCTCGGGATCGACGAGCTGCGCTTCACCACCGACCTGCTCGACGACCTCCAGGGGCGCCTGTGCGTCGACCCGGCCCGGGTGGCCGCGGCCGGCTTCTCGGCCGGTGGTGGGGTCACCGCCCGCGTCGCCTGTGAGCTGGCCGGCCGGGTCGCCGCCGTCGCCACCGTGGCCGCCGCCCTGTTCACCGATCACCGAGCCCGTGGAGTGCCGGCCCTCGCGCCCCATCGCCGTGCTGTCCATGCACGGCACGGCCGACGAGGTGCTCCCGTACGGCGGCCAGGACGCCAGCGTCGCCTCGCCCCTGCCGCTGCCGGCCCTGCCCGCCTGGCTGGGCGAGTGGGCCGCCCGTGACGGCTGCCCGGGCGACCCGGCCGTCTTCCTCGATACCGCCGAGGTGACCGGGGTGCGCTGGAGCGGCTGCCGCGACGGCACCGAGGTGGTCCACTACCGCATCAACGGCGGCACCCACCAGGCGCCCCGCGCGATCGCCGGCCGGCCGTTCGCCGAGGTCGTCTGGGAGTTCTTCGCCGCCCACCCGCTCCCGGGCTAGGGGCCGGCGGTCAGGTGACCTCCTGGAGGGCGCCGGTGTGCACGTCGTAGACGAAGCCGCGGATCGAGTCCTTGTGGGGCACGAACGGGCTGTGCTTGATGCGGGCGATCGACTGGCGGATGTCGCGCTCCAGGTCGGAGAAGGCCTCGAGGGCGAAGTGGGGGCGCAGGCCGACGTCGGCCTCGATGTCGGACTTCACCTGGTCGTCGGTGAAGGTCAGCATCCCGCAGTCGGTGTGGTGGACGAGGATCACCTCGCGGGTGCCGAGCAGGCGCTGGGAGATGACCAGGGAGCGGAGCACGTCGTCGCTGACCACGCCGCCGGCGTTGCGGATGACGTGGGCCTGGCCCTCGGTCAGCCCGAGCAGGGCGTAGACGTTGAGGCGGGCGTCCATGCAGGCGACGACGGCCAGGCCCTTGCCCGGCGGCATCGGCAGGTCGCCCTTGCTGAAGTTGCGTGCGAACTCGGCGTTGTTCTCGAGCAGCTCGTCGGTGACCGTCATGGTCGCTCCTTGCGGCTGGAAGGGGGGCCGAGGATGAGGGCACCGGGCGAGAGCAGACCCGGGAGCGGCGTTCCTCGGCTAGCTCGGCTCCCGGGTCCCGGGACAGCCGCAGGTGACCACGCGCCCGTAGTCGAGGGCGCGGTTCCAGACCAGCATGAGGGGGACCATACGGGCATCAGCGTGCCCGGCCGCGGCGGCTCGCGCAACCGGCGGGTCAGGAACGGATCGCCTCGACCAGGGTCAGGACGGCCAGCACGGCCAGGATCACGCCGGTGATGCGGCGGACCAGGCGGGCCGGGACGCGCTGGATCAGGCCACGTCCGACGGTGAGGGCGAGGGCCGCCACCGACCAGAGGGCGAGCAGGGCGCCGACCCCGACGCTGAGCGGGTCGCCGTACCTGGCGGCCAGGTTGGCCGTGGTGATCTGGGTGATGTCGCCCCACTCGCCGAGGAAGACCACCCCGAACGAGGCCAGGGCGACCCGCACGGGGTGCTGGTCGGCCACGGCCCGGGACGCCTCGGCGGCCTCGCCGTCGTCCTCCTTGCCGAGCAGGAGGAACGCCGACCCGCCGGCGAACAGCGCCGCCACCACGAACAGGACCAGGCGGTCGGGCAGGAGGGCGAACACGCTGCCGATGGCCACGGCGATGACCACGTGGACGGCGAAGGCCGCGGCGACGCCGCAGAACACCGGCAGCCGCCGGAAGCGGGTCCCGAGCACCAGCGAGGCGAACATCGACTTGTCGGGCAGCTCGGCCGGGAAGATCACCACGAACGTGGTCAGGACGACGGCGAGGTCCACCGGGGCACTGTAACGAAGCCCGCCCCCTGGCGATGGCGAGGACGAACCCAGCACCACGTCGGAAAGGTCCACTCCCGGTGCGGACCCGTCTCGCCCTCCTCGCCCTGGCCGCCCTCCTCGCCCTCGCCGCGGGAGCCGTGCCCGCTCTGGCCACTCCGGGCCCAGCCGCCGCGCGCGCCTCGGCCGACGACCACGGCTCCGGCGGGTCGGGGTCCGACGACGGTCCGGGCGACAACAGCGGCCCCGGCGGGTCGGGGTCCGGCGGGTCGGGGTCGGGGCACGGGCATGGATCCGGGTCTGGTCACGACGATGCCGGCGACGACCACGGCTCCGCCGGCCCGGACGACCTTCAGGGTGAGGATCGCCCCGCCGCCCGGGCGCCGAGCTCCGACCCGAGCTCGTCGGCGAGCCGGACCACCGGGCCCAAGCGCGCACCCGCGCCACCTCCACCCCCGCCGGCCCTGGCCCGGGGGCCCTCGGCCGCTTCCGCCGCACCTGCGCCGGCGCCCCCGGTGGGGAGCGTAGCCGAGCGGCAGGAGGGGTTCCCGGGGTTGTCCACAGCCCGAGCGGCCGGGGTGGTCGGTGGGGCGCTCCTCCTGGCCGGGCTGGTCGCGGCCGGGTTCCGGGCCAGAGCCCGCCTCGGGAGACTCGGATGACCCTGACCCCCACCAGCCCCACGCCCCGCTCCCCAGCGCCCCCGCGGTCCCGGCCCCCGCCCGCCGCCAGTCCCTCCGCCGGTTCCTCCGCCCCTACCGGGGGAGCCTGTCGCTGGCCTCGGGGCTGATCCTGGTGGAGACCCTGCTCGACCTGGCGCGACCCTGGCCGTTGAAGCTGGCGGTGGACAACGCGATCGGCGGGCAGCCGGTGGGTGGGCCGCTGGGGGTGCTCGACCAGCTCGGGCCGGCCGGGCTGGCGGCGGTGGCCGCCGGGGCCGGGATCGGGCTGGTGGGGGTCGGGGCGCTGGTCGGGTACCTGATCACCTATCTGACCTCGGCCACGGCCGAGCGGGTCGGGGCTGATCTCAGAGAGTCGGTGTTCGGGCGGCTGCTCGGGCTGGGGCTGCCCTTCCACGACCGGCATCGGTCGGGGGACCTGGTGACCCGGCTGACCGGGGACGTGGCCCGGGTCGAGGACTCGATGGTGGCGTGGTTCACGGTGCTGGTCCCCGAGGTGCTGACGCTGGCCGGGATGGTCGTGGTCGTGCTGGCGATCGACCTGACCCTGGGGCTGGCGGCGCTGGCCGTGGTGCCGCCGCTGGCGCTGGTGGTGGCGCTGCGGCGGCGGCGGATCCGGGTCGCCCAGCGGGCCTCCAGGGACGCGGACGCGGCGCTGGCCAGCGAGGCCACCGAGGTGCTGCGCAACGTCCGGGTGGTGCAGGCCTTCACCCGCGAGGGCGAGGCCGGCGGGCAGTTCTCGGGGCGCAGCCGGAGCGCGGTCCGGGCCGCCCTGGGGGCGATGGACCTGGAGGCGCGGTGGTCGCCGGTGGCCGATCTGCTGCTGGCCGCCGGGGGCGGGCTGGTGCTGTGGCTGGGGGTGACGGCGGTGACCAGCGGCCGGATGACCCTGGGGACGCTGCTGGTCGTGCTCGCCTACCTGTCCAGCCTCTACGGGCCGATCCGGGCCCTGGCCCGCCTGGCCAGGACCCTGGCCAGGGGGGCGGCCAGCCGCGAGCGGATCCTCGAGGTGCTCGACTCGGGCGAGGTCGTGCCCGAGGCGGCCGAGCCGCTCCAGGCCGGCCCGCCCCGCCAGGGGCTGGCCCTGCGCGGGGTCTGGTTCGCCTACGCCGAGGGGGCGCCGGTCCTGCGCCACCTCGACCTTGAGGTGGCGGCCGGGGAGCGGGTCTGCGTGGTCGGGCCGACCGGCGCCGGCAAGTCGACCCTGCTCGCCCTGCTGCTGCGGTTCTACGACCCCGACGCCGGCGTGGTCGAGCTCGACGGGACCGACCTGCGCGACCTCGACCTGGCGTCGCTCCGGCGCCAGCTCGCCCTGGTCCCCCAGGACCCGTGGATGCTGGACGGCACCGTCGCCGACAACGTCCGCTTCGGACGGCCCGGCGCCACCCGCGAGGAGCTCGAGGCCGCCGCCCGGGCGACCCGGGTGGACGAGCTGATCCAGCGGCTCCCGGATGGGTGGGAGACCGAGATCGGGGAGGGCGGGGTGCGGCTGTCCGGGGGGCAGCGGCGGCGGGTCGCGCTGGCCAGGGCGATCCTCCGGGACGCCTCGGTGCTGCTGCTGGACGAACCGACCAGCGGGCTGGACGCCGCCTCCGAGCAGGCGGTGCTCGACGCCCTCGACCGGGCGGCCGAGGGGCGGACGGTGCTGTCGGTGTCGCACCGCCTCAGCCTGGCCGCCCGGGCCGACCGGGTGGTGGTGCTGGACGGGGGCAGGGTGGTCGAGCAGGGCCCACCCGGTGAGCTGCTGGCCGCCGGGGGCGCCTACGCCCGCCTCTGGGCCCTCCAGCACCCGATGGAGCTCGCAGTGTCCGGCAACTCCGGAGAGGGGGTGAGCTCATGAGCAGAGGACGTGGACGCGGTCGTCGCGTCCGAGGCGGCCACAAGGTGTTCTCGCACCACGGTGGCCACAGCGCCTCGTCGATGTCCAAGTCGCGGACCCGCACGCGGACCCGCACCCGCACCCGCGGCTGACCCCCGACGGTGAGGGGGCGCCCCAGCCAGACCGGCGCCCCCTCACCCCAGACGAGAGGACCTTCCGTGGAGCCCGACCCGTCCTGGAACTGGCCGCCCGGCCACGAGCTGGCCCCCGGGCTGCTGGCCTGGGCGCTGCTCGGCGACGGCCGCCGCTGCGAGACCTGGCTGGCCTGGGACCTGTGCCGCTGGTGCCCGGTGGCGGTGAAGCTGCCCCGGCCCGGTCGGCAGGGGCGGGCGCTGGCCGCCCTGGCCCAGGAGGCCGAGGTCGCCGGGATGACCGCCCACCCGGGGATCCGGCGGCTGCTCGAGCCCCGCCTCGACCAGCCCCTGCCGCAGCTCGTCTTCGAGTACGTCGAGGGCCCGACCCTGGACGACGCCCTGGACGAGGACGGGCCGTTCCACCCGGTGGACGTGCTCCTGGTCGGCATGCAGCTGGCCGCCGCCCTCGGCCACCTGCACGGCCGGGGCCTGGCCCACCTGGACGTCAAGCCGGGCAACGTGGTGCTGCGCGAGGGCCGGCCGGTGCTGATCGACCTCGGCCTGGCCCGGCCGGTGGGGGAGGCGCCGGCGGGCCGGCACCGGCGCGGCTCGCCCCCCTGGATGGCCCCCGAGCAGGTCCGCCGCCTCCCGGCCAGCCCAGGCATGGACCTGTTCGCGCTCGGGGCGGTCCTGTTCGAGCTGGCCACCGGGACCCAGGCGTTCGACCCGGCCGACCACGGCCCGGTCGAGCGCCGCTGGCCCCAGCTGGCCGGCCCGCCGCCCCGCGCCAGCAGCCGCAACCCCGAGGTGCCGCCCGCCCTCGACCTGGCCGTCGCGACCCTGCTGACCACCGACCCGGACGACCGGCCGGCCGCCGCCGGCCAGGTACTCGCCCTGCTGGCCGGGGCCATGCCGGCTGACGCCGACGAGGCGGACCGGCTCTGGCCAATCTGGGCTACCGGGCGCCTCGGCGCCTGGCAAGCGTCCACCATGGCGCGTCCCCCGCTCGCTTCACGACCTGCGTAGGCCTTGCGGGTGGCCCACAGATCCTCCTTGTCAGGATGGTTGCGCCGGGAAAGACTTCGTCTCGCCCAGGGGCTCAGCTCCCAGGGCAGGCCCTCGTGGGAGTCAGGGGGGCCGCGGGCGGGTGCACGCGCTCACCCGGCGCCGGGCTCCCACGGGGGCTTTGACGTTCCATCCGGCCCCCTGACCCTCGCCGCCCGCAGTGGTAGCGTGCTCCACATGATCGGGCGCATCGTGATCGAGGACATTCGTCCCCAGGTCGACTGCGGGCAGTTCACCGCCCGGGCGGTCGCCGGCGAGACGGTCCCGGTCGAGGCGACCATCTTCCGTGACGGCCACAACGAGGTCGTGGCCGCGGCCGTCCGCCTGACCGGGCCGGGCGACCGGCGGGGCCAGCTCATCCCCCTGACCGAGGTCAACCACGGCCTGCACCAGTGGCGGGGCGAGATCACCCTGCCCCGCTCCGGCTCCTGGTCGATGGTGGTCGAGGCCTGGACCGACGAGGTCGCCACCTGGCGCATCGGCACCCAGAAGAAGCTCGACGCCGGCCGTGACATCGGCCTCGAGCTCGAGGAGGGGGCCCTGCTGCTGGAGGCGGCCACGGCCTGGGTGCCGGCGGTCGGCCGGGAGGTGCTGACCGCGGCCGCGGCCGGGCTGCGCAGCGAGGGCGCCGACCAGGCCGAGCGGCTGGCCTCGGCGTATGACTCGACCGTGGTCGAGCTGCTGGAGCGGAACCCGCCCAAGGACGCCACCCGCTCCAAGCGCCTCGGCATCTGGGTCGACCGCCCGCGCGCCCTCTACGGCTCCTGGTACGAGTTCTTCCCCCGCTCCGAGGGGGCCACGGCCACCACCAGCGGAACGTTCAAGCAGGCGGCCGAGCGGCTCCCGGCCATCGCCGCCATGGGCTTCGACGTGGTCTACCTGCCCCCGATCCACCCGATCGGCCACACCCACCGCAAGGGCCCGAACAACACCCTGGACCCGGGCCCGGACGACCCGGGGAGCCCGTGGGCGATCGGCTCGGAGGCCGGCGGCCACGACGCCATCCACCCCGACCTGGGCACCATCGAGGACTTCGACGCCTTCGTGGCCAGGGCCAGCGAGCTGGGCATGGAGATCGCCCTCGACTACGCCCTGCAGTGCTCGCCCGACCATCCCTGGGTGAAGGACCACCCGGACTGGTTCCGGATCCGGCCCGACGGCTCGATCGCCTACGCCGAGAACCCGCCCAAGGTCTACCAGGACATCTACCCGCTGAACTTCGACAGCCCGGACGCCCCGGCGCTGTACGACGCCTGCAAGGCCGTGCTCGACCACTGGATCGCCCACGGGGTGCGGATCTTCCGGGTCGACAACCCCCACACCAAGCCGGTGCGGTTCTGGGAGTGGCTGATCGCGGCCGTCAAGGCCGAGCACCCGGACGTGCTCTTCCTGGCCGAGGCGTTCACCCGCCCGCCGATGATGCGGGCCCTGGCCAAGATCGGCTTCACCCAGTCCTACACGTACTTCACCTGGCGCAACGGCAAGCCCGAGCTGGAGGAGTACTGCAACGAGCTGGCCCACTCGCCCTCGGCCGAGTACATGCGGCCCAACTTCTTCGTCAACACCCCCGACATCCTCCACGCCTACCTGCAGTACGGGGGGCCGGCGGCGTTCAAGATCCGGGCCGTGCTGGCGTCGACGCTGTCGCCGACCTGGGGCGTCTACTCCGGCTACGAGCTGTACGAGCACCAGGCGGTGCGGCCCGGCTCCGAGGAGTACCTGGACTCCGAGAAGTACCAGTACCGGCCCCGGACCTGGGCCCAGCCGTCGCTGGCCGGCTACCTGACCCGGCTCAACGAGGTCCGCCGGGCCCACCCGGCCCTGCACTGGCTCCGCAACCTCCGCTTCCACCTGGCCGACTCGCCCGACATCATCGCCTTCTCCAAGCAGACCGGCGAGGACGCGGTGCTGGTGCTGGTCAACCTGAACCCGCACGAGACCCGCGACACCTTCGTCCACCTGTGGATGCCCGCCATCGGCCTCGACTGGGACACCGGCCCCTTCGAGGTCCACGACGAGATCACCGGCCAGACCTGGACCTGGCACGGGTCCTCCAACTGGGTTCGCCTCGACCCGCACTGGGAGCCGGCCCACGTGCTCCACGTCCGCCGCAGGTAGCCACCGTGACGGAGCTGGAGGCGGCCCTCGCCGAGTTCCTCCCCGGGCAGCGCTGGTTCGCTGGCAAGGGACGGGCCGTGGCCGAGGTCAGGGTCGAGAGCTCGGTGCCGCTGCGCACCGCCCTGCCCAGCCTGTCGGCGGTGGTGGCCAACGTCGCCTACGCCGACGGCGGGGTCGAGCGCTACCACGTGCCGGTCGGCCACGACCGGGGCCTGGAGGCCAGGCAGCTCACCGACCGGGTCCCCGACGCGGTCATCTACGAGACAACAGGCCCGATGGGTGGGCCGTTCTACGACGCGACCCGGGACGAGCGGCTGGGCGCGCTCTACCTCGACCTGCTCTCGCGGGCGGCGAACGTCGAACAGCTGCGCTTCTACCGCATGCCGGAGTGGACCGAGACGCTGCGCGGGCCCGGCAAGCTGCTCGAGGCCGAGCAGTCCAACTCCTCCCTGGTCTTCGGCAACCGGCTCATCCTCAAGCTGTTCCGCCTGCTCGAGCCGGGCGAGAACCCGGAGCTGGAGGTGACCAGGGCCCTGGCCGGGGCCGGCTTCGCGGCCTGCGCCGCCCCCCTGGGCTGGATCGAGGGGCTGGGCTCGACCCTCGGCATCCTCCAGCGGTACTACGCCGGCAGCGTCGACGGCTGGAAGCTGGCCACCGAGCGGGTCGCCGACCACTACGAGTCGAAGAAGGGCGACCCGGCCAACTTCGCCGAGGACGCTGCCGCCCTTGGCCGGCTCACCGCCCAGCTGCACGCGGCCATGGCCGCCGCCCTGCCCAAGGTGGCCGAGGGCCAGCCCGACCTGGGCCGGCTCAGCGCCCGCCTGCTCGGCCAGCTCAGCCAGGTGGTGGCCCTGGTCCCCGAGCTGGCCGACCGGCGCGAGGCCATCGAGGAGGTCTACACCAAGGCCGAGGCGGCCGGCGGCGGCAGCCGCTACCTGCAGCGCATCCACGGCGACTACCACCTCGGCCAGGTGCTCAAGGCCGGGCAGGACTGGGTGGTGATCGACTTCGAGGGGGAGCCGGCCCGCGCCCTGGAGGAGCGGCGGCGGCTGGCCAGCCCGCTCCAGGACGTGGCCGGGATGCTCCGCTCCTTCGACTACGCCGCCTTCCAGCCGCTGGTCCTGGGCGAGGACCCGGACACCCCGGGCCCGACCCGCGACGAGCTGGCCCGGTTCGAGGGGCCGGCCGCGGCCTGGATCGAGGCCAACCGCAACGCCTTCCTGGACGGCTACCTGGCCGGGGCCGGCGACGCCGGCCAGGCCCTCGGCGGCGACCACGAGCTGCTGCTGCGCGCGTTTGAGCTCGACAAAGCGGTCTATGAAGTGATGTACGAGGCCAGACACCGGCCGCCGTGGCTCCAGATCCCGCTCGGCGGCATCCGACGTCTGCTGGGAGCGAGCCCATGAAGAAGGATGAGGTCGAGCGGCTGGTCCGCGGAGAGCACCACGAGCCGCACCGCCTGTTCGGGGCCCACACCGAGGACGGCCGGGTGGTCATCCGCGCCTTCCGCCCCGACGCCACCGCGGTGGTGGCGCTGGTCGGGCCGGAGGACAAGCCGGAGCGGGTCAAGCTCGACCAGGTCCACGACGCCGGGCTGTTCGAGGGCACCATGGACGGCACCACCCCGCCCTCGGCCTACCGGCTGGAGGTCAGCTACGCCTCGGGCAGCTTCACCATCGACGACCCCTACCGGTTCTGGCCGACCATCGGCGAGCTCGACCAGTACCTGCTGGGCGAGGGCCGCCACGAACGGTTGTGGCAGAAGCTCGGCGCCCACGAGATGACCGTGGACGGCGTGGCCGGGACCGCCTTCGCCGTCTGGGCCCCCAACGCCCGCGCCGTCCGGGTGGTCGGCGACTTCAACTCCTGGGACGGCCGGCTGCACCCGATGCGGGCGCTGGGCTCCTCGGGGATCTGGGAGCTGTTCCTGCCCGAGGTGGCCGCCGGGGCCAGGTACAAGTACGAGCTGGTCACCCCGTCGGGGGCGCTGACCCTCAAGGCCGACCCGGTCGCGTTCGCGGCCGAGGAGCCGCCCAAGACGGCCTCGGTGGTCTACACCTCGGCGTACCGCTGGGGCGACGCCGACTGGATGGCCGACCGGGAGCGGCACGACCGGGTCACCGAGCCGATGTCGACCTACGAGGTCCACCTCGGCTCCTGGCGCCACGGCCTGTCCTACCGGGAGCTGGCCGACCAGCTGCCCGACTACGTCGCCGACCTGGGCTTCACCCACGTCGAGTTCATGCCGGTGGCCGAGCACCCCTACGCCCCCTCCTGGGGCTACCAGGTGTCGGCCTACTACGCGCCAACGGCCCGCTTCGGCACCCCCGACGACCTGCGCCACCTGATCGACCGGCTGCACCAGCGGGGGATCGGGGTGCTGGTCGACTGGGTGCCGGCCCACTTCCCCAAGGACGCCTTCGCCCTGGCCCGGTTCGACGGCACCGCCTTGTATGAGCACGAGGACCCGCGCCGGGGCGAGCACCCGGACTGGGGCTCGCTGGTGTTCAACTTCGGCCGCAACGAGGTGCGCAACTTCCTCACCGCCAACGCCCTGTACTGGCTGGAGGAGTTCCACGTGGACGGCCTGCGGGTGGACGCGGTCGCCTCCATGCTCTACCTGGACTACTCCCGCAACGAGGGCGAGTGGGTGCCCAACGAGTACGGCGGCAACGAGGACCTGGACGCGGTCCGGTTCCTCAAGGACTTCAACACCGTCGCCTACCGGGAGCACCCGGGGGCGATGACGGTGGCCGAGGAGTCGACCGCCTGGCCGAGCGTGTCACGCCCCGTCTACCTGGGCGGCCTCGGCTTCGGCTTCAAGTGGAACATGGGCTGGATGCACGACTCCCTCCAGTACATCTCCAAGGACCCGATCTACCGCCGCTTCCACCACCACCAGCTGACCTTCTCGCTCATCTACGCCTTCAGCGAGAACTTCATCCTGCCCATCAGCCACGACGAGGTCGTCCACGGCAAGGGCTCGCTGCTGGGCAAGATGCCCGGCGACACCTGGCGGCGGTTCGCCAACCTGCGCGCCTACCTGGGCTACATGTGGGCCCACCCGGGCAAGCAGCTGATCTTCATGGGCTGTGAGCTGGGCCAGGAGTCCGAGTGGTCGCACGAGCGCTCGATCGACTGGGAGTCCCTGGCCGACCCCAACCACCAGGGCGTGCAGACCCTGGTCGGCGACCTCAACCGCGTCTACCGGGCCAACCCGGCCCTGTGGCAGCAGGACTCCAAGCCGGAGGGGTTCTCCTGGGTCGACCCCAACGACGTCGACGACAACGCCCTCAGCTTCATCCGCTGGGCGGCCGACGGCCGGCCGCTGGTCTGCCTCTGCAACTTCTCGCCGGTGCCCCGCAGCGACTACCGGATCGGGCTGCCAACGGTCGGGCGCTGGGTCGAGGTGCTCAACACCGACTCGGAGTCCTACGGCGGCACCAACGTCGGCAACATGGGCGCGGTCGAGGCCGAGGCGATCGAGTGGGACGGCCAGCCGGCCTCGGGCCGGGTCACCCTGCCGCCCCTGGCCACCGTCTGGCTCGCCCCGGAGTGAGGCTCGGTCCCAGGCTCGTCGAGGGGGGCGCCCAGTTCGGGGTGTGGGCGCCCAGGGTGCGGTCGCTGGCCGTGCGGGCCGGGGACCGGACCGTCCCCCTGGAGCGGGAGGACCGGGGCGTCTGGCGAGGGACCGTCGAAGGCCTCGGAGCCGGCGACGACTACCTGCTGGTCCTGGACGGCGAGCGGGAGCGGCCCGACCCTCGCTCGCGGTTCCAGCCCCAGGGCGTCCACGGCCCGTCGCGGCTGGTCGACCTGGGCCCGCCGCCGGCCCCGTTCGCCACCCCGGCCCTCGAGGACCTGGTCTTCTACGAGCTGCACTGCGGCACCTTCACCCCCGAGGGCACCTTCGACGCGGCCGTCGGGCGCCTCGGCCACCTGGCGGACCTGGGGGTGAGCGCGGTCGAGGTCATGCCCGTTGCCGCCTTCCCCGGGTCGCGGGGCTGGGGCTACGACGGGGTCGACCTGTACGCCGTCCACGCCGCCTACGGCGGGCCGGCCGGCTTCCGCCGCTTCGTCGACGCCTGCCACCAGGCCGGGCTGGCCGTGTTCCTGGACGTCGTCTACAACCACCTCGGCCCCGACGGGAACTACCTGGCCGAGTTCGGCCCCTACTTCACCGACGTCGCCACCACCGACTGGGGGCCGGCGGTCAACCTGGACGGTCCCGGGTCGGACTTCGTGCGCGGGTTCGTGCTCGACAACGCCGAGCAGTGGGTCACGGGCTACGGCGTGGACGGCCTGCGCCTGGACGCCGTCCAGGCCCTGTTCGACCGCAGCTCGGTGCACATCCTGGAGGAGCTGGCGGCCCGGGTGCACGCGGCCCGGCCGGGGTCGGTGGTGGTGGCCGAGAGCGACCTGCGCCAGCCGCTGCTGACCACCGCCTACGGAGTCGACGCCACCTGGGCCGACGACCTCCACCACACCCTCCACGTCGCCCTGACCGGCGAGACCTCCGGCTGGTACGACGGCTTCCAGGATCTCGGGACGATCGCCAAGGCCCTGACCACCGGCTGGGTGTTCACCGGTCAGTACTACCCGGCCCTCGACCGCCACCACGGCCGCGACCCGGCCGGGCTGGGCGGGGAGCGGTTCGTGGTCTGCAGCCAGAACCACGACCAGGTCGGCAACCGCGCCTTCGGGGAGCGGCTGGCCGCCCTGGTCGGCCCCGACCTGGACGCCGTGGCCAGCGTGCTGGTCGCCTGCTCGCCGTTCCTGCCCCTGCTGTTCCAGGGCCAGGAGTGGGGCGAGACCCGCCCGTTCCTCTACTTCACCGACCACCAGCCGGGGCTGGCCTCCTCGGTCCGCCAGGGCCGCCGGGAGGAGTTCGCCGCCTTCGGCTGGGACGAGGTGCCCGACCCCAACGACCCGGCCACCTTCGAGCGGTCCAAGCTCGACTGGGACCGGGCCGGCGGGCCGGCCCTTGAGCTCTGGAGGACGCTGCTGCGGCTGCGCCGCGAGGTTCCGGCGCTCGGCAACTGCCGCCGCGACCTGGCCACCGCCCGGGCCGACCCGGAGCGCCGCCTGGTCGTGCTGGAGCGCGACGACCCCTCGGGGTCGCGGGCGGTGGTGGTCGCCAACCTGGACGAAAGGTCCCAGCACGTCCCGGTCGACACGGGTAAGCTGCGGCTCCGGGTTGCGACCCGCCCGCGTTTGCCCAGCGGCGACCTTTCTGGCGCGAGCGCAGCGGTATGGACGACCTGACCGGTTTGACGGCGCCCCAGCGGGCCGGGGTACAACTGCCCTCTGCAAGGCAAGGGGGGGCGATCGGAAGGAGCGCGAGTGGCCAGAACGGAGATCGAGCGGCTGGGTCTCGGCCGGCTCGAGCGACTGGACCTCAAGTCGTTCTGGGGCGAGCAGCTGCCCGACCTGACCCCGTGGTTCCTCCAGAACATCGACCTGCTGAGCGAGACCCTCGGGATCGACATCACGCCGCTGGAGCAGGAGATCAACGTCGACACCGGCGCCTTCAACGTGCTCGGGGCCGACGCCAACGGCCGTCCCATCGTGATCGAGAACCGCCTCGAGGCCACCGACCACAACCAGCTCGGCCAGATGATCGTCCACGCCTCCGGGCTGGACGCGGCCGTGGTGATCTGGGTCGCGCCCCGGTTCCACGACGAGTTCCGGCGCGGCCTCGACTGGCTCAACGACCGCACCGACACCAAGGTCGACTTCTTCGGGGTCGAGATCGGGCTGGTCCGGATCGGCCGCTCCCTGCCCGCGCCCGTGCTCGACGTGGTCGTCCAGCCCCGCAACTGGCGCAAGAGCGGCCGCCGCTCGGCCCGCCTGCCGATGGGCACGCCGCTCCCGGGCCCGCTGGGCCGCTGGGCCGCCGAGCCGGCCGACGGGCCAGGCCCGATGCCGGAGGCCCACCTGCCCCCGCCGCCCCTGCCGCTGCGCACCCCGGCGGCGTCGCCGCGCGGCCAGCACGAGCCGCCGCCGTCGATGCGAGCTTCCGCGGTCCCGTT
>CALGFH010000130.1 GCA_937881255.1 uncultured Actinomycetes bacterium | reverse complement strand
CCGCCGCTTCTGCTTCGACGTCCAGGGCAACGTGGCCGGCTGAGCTGGCCGGCGGTGCGGGCCGTCTTCCAGCCCCTGATCGACCTGGACAGCGGCGACGCGGTCGGGTTCGAGGCCCTGGTCCGCGGCCCGGCCGGGTCGACCCTGGAGTCGCCAGGTGCCCTCTTCGAGGCCGCCTACGGGAGCGGGCGCCCAAGGATCTGCTGCTGCCGATGAGCATGCAAATCGAGCACAAGGCCCTGGACGCGGCCGAGCCGGGGGTGCTGCTGGCCTGCTTCCAGGAGGTCCGGCACAGCAGCTGCTGGACAGGCTGGCCCCGGCCAGCTGACCGTCAGCCGGCCAGCTGGTAGAAGCGCCAGAAGAGGTGGTCGACGGGCAGCACCCGCAGGCTGGCGAAGCCGGCCGCCTCCGACCACTCGCGCACGGTCGCCGGGCGCAGGGCCGTGCCCGAGGCCACCGAGGGGGTCTCGGCCCGGCTCGCCGGCAGGCAGTGCCACCAGCTGAAGGCGAAGTTGAGCCGCTCGACCTCGTCACCGGGGGCGGTGAAGGTCTCGGCGACCTTCTCGTCGGCCACGATCACGACCCCGTCGGCGGCCAGCAGGGCCCGGACCGCCTCAAGGGCCTCGACCGGGCGGGCCATGTCGTGCAGGGCCTCGAAGATGAAGGCGGCGGCGTAGCCGCCCTCGCCGGCCGCGCCCAGCTCGGCCGCGTCGACCACTCGGAACCGCACCCGGTCGGCCACCCCGGCCTCGGCGGCCAGCCGCTGGGCCTCCGTGATCGAGGCCTCGTCGGAGTCGATCCCATCCACCCGCAGCGACGGGAACGCCTTGGCCAGCGAGATGCTCGACCAGCCGATCCCGCAGCCGACGTCCAGCGCCCGGGCGCCCTCGGCCTCCAGGCGGGCCTCGAGCTCGGGCACGGCCGCGAACCACCCGGCCAGGTCGTTGACGAACATGGGCCGGTTGAAGTTGGCGATGGCCAGCCGGCAGTCGGCGCCGTACTCCGGGTAGGGCAGGCCCTCGCCGGAGCGGTAGATGCCGGGGACCCGGTGCAGCACCTCGGCCAGGCTGCCGATCCAGTAGGCGGTGGCCCCGGCGTGGGCGGGGTTGTCGGCGTCGAGGAGGACGTCGGCGTGGGCCTCGGGCAGGCGGTAGCGGCGGGTCCCGGCGTCGGCGGCCACGTCCTCGACGTCCAGCAGCCCGGCCACCGCCTGCTGCTCCAGCCACTCGCGGGCGTAGCGGGCGTCGATGCCGGCCCGCGCGGACAGCTCGGCCATGGTCGCCGGCCCGCCCTTCCGCAGGGCCTCGTACAGGTGCAGGCGCAGGCCCAGCCAGACGCTGGCCAGCTCGGCCGACCCGATCATGCTCTTGAGCAGCCGGTCGGCCAGCGCGTCGCGTCGCCCGGCCTCGTCCGCGGCCGCCGGGTCGATGGTGGTGGTCATGGCCCCGCCCTTTCCGATGGTTCCGTGTGGCAGATACTTACCGCATGCCGCCGACCGACGACCACACCGACGACCCGAGCGCCCAGCCGCGGCCGCTCCCGGTGCAGCGGGAGCTGTTCGACATCCCCGACGACGTCGCCTACTTCAACTGCGCCAGCCTCGCCCCCCAGCTGCGGGCCTCGGCCGAGGCGGGCGTGGCCGCCCTGGGCGGCCGGGCCCGGCCGTGGACGATCAGCAGCGATGACTGGTTCACCGGGGCCGAGGAGCGCCGGGCGCTGTTCGCCCGGCTGGCCGGGGTCGACCCCGAGGGCGTGGCCCTGGTCCCGGCGACCAGCTACGGCCTGGCCGTGGCCGCGGCCAACCTGACCGCCCGCCCGGGCCAGCGGGTCCTGGTCCTGGCCGAGGACTACCCCTCCAACCGCTACACCTGGCAGCGGTTCGCCGGGCGCACCGGGGCCAGCCTGGTCGCCGTGGAGCGCCGGGACGGCCAGAGCTGGGGCGAGGCCGTGCTCGCCGAGCTGGACGAGCGGACGGCCGTGGTCGCGGTCCTGGCCACCCACTGGACCGACGGCGGGTCGGTCGACCTGGCCGCGATCGCCGCCCGGGCCCGCGAGGCCGGGGCCGCCCTGGTGGTCGACGCCAGCCAGGCCCTCGGGGCGGTGCCGCTCGACCTGGACGCGATCCGGCCCGACTACCTGGTCACGGTCGGCTACAAGTGGCTGCTCGGCCCCTTCGCCCTCGGCTACCTGTACGTGGCCGAGCGGCACCGGGACGGCGTCCCCCTGGAGGAGAACTGGATCTCGCGCCTCGGGTCGCAGGACTTCGGCGCCCTGGTCGACTACCAGGACCGCTACCAGCCCGGGGCCCGCCGCTTCGACGTCGGCCAGCGGACCCACTTCGAGACCACCCCGATGGCCACGGCCGCCCTGCGTCAGCTGCTCGACTGGCAGGTCCCGCGCATCGCCGCCACCCTCGGCCAGGTCACCGGCCGCATCCAGCGCGCGGTGGAGGCGCTCGGCCTCCCCCTGACCAGCACCGACCGGGACCCCCACATGCTCGGCATCGGGCTGCCCGGCGAAACCCGCGCGGCCGTGGCCGGGGCCCTGGCCGAGTCCGGCGTCCACGCCGGGGTCAGGGGCTCGTCCCTGCGCGTCTCCCCGCACCTGTGGACCACCGACCAGGACGTCCAGCGCCTGGTCGACGCCCTGACCAAGGCGACCGACGGAAGGGTGGCCCGGTGAACACCCTGGCGACCTACAACATCAAGGGCGGGGTCGGGAAGACCACCTCCGCCGTCAACCTCGCCTACCTGGCCGCCCGCGACGGCCGGCGGACCCTGCTCTGGGACCTCGACCCCCAGGGCGCGGCCAGCTACCTGCTGCGCGTCCGCCCCCGCGTCAAGGGCGGCGGCAAGGCCCTGGTCCGCGGCAAGCGGTCTCTCGACCAGGCCGTCAAGGTCACCGAGTTCGACGGCCTCGACCTGGTCCCGGCCGACTTCACCTACCGCAACCTGGATCTCGTGCTGGACGAGGCCAAGAGGCCGACCCAGCGGATCGCCCGCCTCCTGGGCCCGATGGCCGACGCCTACGACGTGGTCATCCTCGACTGCCCGCCCGGCATCTCGCTCGTCTCCGAGAACGTCGTCCACGCCGCCGGCACCCTGCTGGTCCCGCTCATCCCGACCACCCTGTCGGTCCGCACCCTGGAGCAGCTCGGCGAGTTCGTCCGCGACCTCGACCACCCGCCGGCCCTGTTCCCCTTCTTCACCATGGTCGACGGCCGCAAGCGCCTCCACCGCGAGGTGATCGACGACCTCCGCGCCCACCGCGACGACCTGGCCACCACCGTCATCCCCGCCCTCTCCCTGGTCGAGCAGATGGCCGTCCACCGTGCCCCCCTCCCGGTGTTCGCCCCTCGCAGCCGGGTCACCCGCAGCTACGAGGACCTCTGGGCCGAAGTCACCGCCCGCGCGGGAGCCGGAGCCAGATCCAGGCGTGGCGCGGGCGCGAGCTGAGCGGTCATGTCGACAGCCAGTTCTCGACCTTCAGGTTCGGCACGCGACCGAAGTGGCGCACCGCTTCCCCCGCTGGACGCGCTCGATCAGCTCCGTGAACCGGGACGCAGAGCCACCCAGCGGGCTGGGGTGAGGCCGTAGGCCCGCTTGAACTGGCGGGTCATGTGGCTCTGGTCGGCGAACCCGGCCGAGGCGGCAGCCTCCGCGAGCGGGACCCCGCGCTCGATCGCGGCCCGGGCGAGCCCGAGGCGGCGCATCGTCCGGTAGCGGTCGGGGCTGGTCCCGAAGGCCAGCCGGAAGTGGCGGGCCAGGGTGAAGCGGTCGGTCCCGGTGACCGCCTCCAGGGTCGAGGCCCGGGTCTGCTCGCTCGCGTGGGCGGCGAGGTAGTCGCGGGCGAGCTCGACGGCCCGGAGGTCGATCGTGACCGGGTGGCCGCCGGGCCGGCCGCCGAGCGACCGGAGGGTGTCGGCGAGCGCCGCCGCCATCTCGGCCCGGGCGAGGTCGCTGATCGGCTCGTCGATGTCGGCCAGCAGCCCGGCGACCAGCCTGGTGGCCGGCGGCGACGGCTGGACCGGGTCGGCCTCGAAGGGCAGCGGGCCGCCGTCGAGCGCCTCGCGGACGAGCTCAGGCGCGAGATACAGGATCCGGTAGCCGAAGCCGTCGTCGGTTCCCGGGGCGCCGTCGTGGGTCTCGTCGGGATGCAGGACGTGCAGCTGGCCGGGCAGGCAGACCCGGCGCGTGCCGCGGTAGCCGAACGTCTGCACGCCGGCGGTGGTGATGCCGATCGCGTAGCTGTCGTGCCGGTGCGGCGCGTACGCCGAGTCGGTGAGGTACACCTCGGCCAGCTCGAGACCGGGGGCGCTGGCCCCGAACCGGATCGAGTCGCGCCGCCGGCCGCAGAATCGTTCAAGACCACCGGCGCCGGCGCTGCCTAGCCTCTCTCGCATGAGTCGAAGTATCGCAGCGGGCGTGCCGGGGCCGCTGCTGGCGGCGACGATCCACTGGGGATCGATCGGGCCGCTCCTGGTCACGGCCCTGGCCATCATGGGCAGCCCCGGTCCGGCGACGATAAGCCTGACCGCCGCCGGATCGGCCTACGGCGTGCGCCGCTCGCTCGGCTACCTGGCCGGGATCGTCGCCGGCACGGTGGTCGTGCTGGTCGCGGTCGCCACCGGGATCACCGCCACGCTCCTGGCCGTCCCCGCCCTGCGGTCGGTCCTGATCGTCCTCTCGGCGGCCTACATTCTCTGGCTCGCCTACCGGATCGCGACCGCGAGGGTCGGGACCGGGCGCCGGCTGGGGTCCGCCCCCTCGCTCGCCGGGGGGGCGATGCTCGGGGTGGCCAACCCCAAGGCCTGGGTGGCGATCGCCGCCACCTTCGGGAGCGCTCGCCTCGCCGACCCGGCCACGACCGACGCTGCCGCCAAGGTCGCCCTGCTGAGCATGGTGGCCGTCCTGATCATGACGGTGTGGCTGGTCGTGGGCGCCTCCTTCGCCCCGGCCCTCCGCGACCCGCGCCGGGCCCGCGTCGTCAACCTCGCCCTGGCCGCCGCCCTGGTCGCCGCGACCGCCCTCGCGCTCCGCTGATGGACGTCGGCTTCATCGGTCTCGGGGTCATGGGCCAGCCCATGGCCCGCAACCTGGCCCGCGCCGGGACGCCGCTGATCGTCTGGAACCGTTCCCCCGGCCGGAGCGAGCCCGTTCGAGCGGCCGGCGCCCGCGTGGCGGCGGATCCCGCCGAGGTCTTCCGGCAGGCCCGGGTCGTGCTCCTCATGCTGGCCGACGACGCCGCGGTCGACGCCGTCCTGGGCCGTGGCACCCCGGCCTTCGCCGCCAACGTCGCCCGCCGCATCATCGTCCACATGGGAACGACCGCTCCCGACTACTCCCGCGGCCTCGAAGCCGACATCGCCGCCGCCGCCGGCAGCTACGTCGAGGCCCCCGTCTCCGGCTCACGAGCCCCAGCCGAGTCCGGCCAGCTGGTGGCCATGCTGGCCGGCGACCCCGCGGCCGTTGCGGCTGTCCGGCCGCTCGTCCAGCCGCTCTGCCAGCGCACCTTCGCCTGCGGCCCGGTCCCGACCGCCCTGCTCATGAAGCTCTCGGTCAACCTGTACCTGACCACGATGGTCGCCTGCCTGGCCGAGACCGTGCACTTCGCCGACCGTCATGGCCTGGACCTGACCCAGCTCCTCGATGTCCTCGACGCCGGCCCCATGGCGAGCAGCGTGTCCCGCGCCAAGTCGCGCAAGCTCGCCGCGAAGGACTTCACCGTCCAGGCCTCGATCGCCAACGTCCTGGAGAACACCCGCCTGATCACCGAGGAGGCCCGCCGTTCCGCCCTGGTCTCCCCCCTGCTCGACGTCTGCCACACCCTCTACGCCGAGACGGACGCGCTCGGCCACGGCCAGTCCGACATGGCGGCGATCATTCGCGCGATCGAGTCCCGGACCGAGGCGGCGGTCAGCGCCGGACGGCGACCCTGACGGCGACTTCAACCTCCCCGAGCCGGGGAACCGACCACGTCGGCTGGTCGTCCAATCGGTGATCATGTGTCGGCCGGGCCCGGACAGGGAGGTACGACGGGTGACGATCCGCAGACTGGTCGGGGCGGCGCTCACGGTGCCGGTGCTGATCGGTGGACTCGTGCTGGTCACCGCTCGGCCGGCGGCGGCATGAAGCTGCGCGGTGATGTCGGAGGCCAAGAAGGCCGCCTACGCCGATGCGATCTTTGCCGGGACGCTGATTGATCGCCGGATCGGCGAGCCCACCGGCGCGGTGACGAGCAGCACCCACATGGCCGTGTGGACGTTCGAGGTGAGCCGGGTCTACAAGGGAACGGTCAGCAAACGTCAAGAGATCGCGACCGCGATGAGCGGGGCCAGCTGCGGGCTCGAGCTCAGCGGTCCGGGGCCGTTCCTCGTGTTCGCACGGCGACCGAGTGACGCCGTTGCCAAGAGCTGGTGGGGCGACCGCCAGCTCGATCCCGGCCAATACGTCTCGCACCTGTGCCTCGGGTCACGAGCACTGTCCGACGGCGGCGAACCAACCGTTGGCGGGCTACCACCCAGCTCGCCAGCACCGGCCCCCTCCCCTTCCCCAGCAGCGGCATCCTCGCCAGCGTCGGCTGGCGTCGCGATTGGCGTCGGAGCGCTGGCCGCGGTGGTCGCGGCTGCACTGGGACTGGCCGCCCTCAGGGCGCGGCGTCGGGCCAACGCCGACTAAGCAACGCAACCGACCCTCGGCGAGCCTCCCTAGGCTAGGCTCAGGGCTACAGGGCGGTCACATCGCTGTGCCAAGCGACAGTTGGGAGTGATCCTGATGGCTGAGCCTGAGCGCTGGCAGGTCTCAACGGATGCCGCCGAGGTCTATGAGTCCTGCTTCGTGCCCGCGATCTTCGGCGCTTGGGCGAGCCCGGTTGCTGACGCAGCTGGAATCAGGACGGGTAACAGGGTTCTCGACGTTGGCTGCGGGACGGGCGTGCTCGCACGCGAGGCCCTTCGGCGGGTCGGGCAGGAGGGTCAGGTTGTTGGTGTCGATCTCAATGAGGGGATGCTGGCGGTCGCAGCGCGAACTGCGCCTGAAATAGACTGGCGATTGGGCGATGCGGCCTCGCTTCCTTTCGAGGATGCGAGCTTCGACGTCGTGGTCAGCCAGTTCGCGCTCATGTATTTTCCGGACCGCGTGGCCTCTCTACGCGAGATGTGGCGCACGCTCGCGCCAGGGGGACGCCTTGCGGTCGCGGCTTGGGCGCCGATCGATCACGCCCGCGGCTACCAGATACTGGTGGATATCGCCGCCCGCCAATG
>CALGFH010000129.1 GCA_937881255.1 uncultured Actinomycetes bacterium | reverse complement strand
GACCTCGTTCCTGGCCGTCACCCTGGCCATGACCCTGCTCGCCTACCGGCCCCTGACCCAGGGCGGCAAGGCCACCGAGGAGGAACGGGCGGCGGGCGGCGGCTTCCGGCTGGTCGCGGTCGCCTCCCCCAGCGAGGCCGTGCTCGACTACTACGAGCTGGAGGGCCGCCGCGTCGCCGACCACGGCTGGCGCCTGGAGCCGGCCGCCACCCCCCGGCTGGCCTCGCTCCCGCTGGTGGCCACCGAGGTCGGCCGCCGCACCCTGGTCGCCGGCGACCGCCGCCTGCCGCTGTTCGAGCCGGGCGCCGCCCCGGCCCACCTGGTCCTCAGCGTCCGCCGCTGACCCGGGATCAGCCGGGCTCGAGGGCGCGGCAGTGGACGGTGCCGTTGACCGGGGGCTCGGCGGCGGTGCCGATGGCCGGCTCGTCGTGGGTGGCCCCGGGCTGGATGGGGACCTTGAGGCTGACCGCGCCGACGCCGACCCGTTCGCCGCTCATGTTGTAGAGCACGGCCTCGCACTTGTCGGGGCGGCCGGCGCGGGTGCCGGTGTTGGTGACCCGGAACAGCAGCCGGACCTGGTTCTGGCTGCCCTCGACGGGGCCGAGCACGGCCACGGCGGCCTTGAAGGTCTTGCCGCGGTTGGAGGCCAGCTCGATGGTGATCGCCACCGCGGTGAAGACCAGGATGGACACCACCATCACGATCAGGCCGGTCGGGCCGAGGATCTCCCGCTTGCGGCGCCCCGGGGGCGGCGGCTGCGGCTGGGTGGTGGCGGGCGTGCTGGACATCGGTGCCATCAGGCTAGCAGGACCGCCGGCAACGCAGGAACAGGCGCCGAGCCCGGGCCCGGGAAGGGAAGTGGGCCGGCTGCGGCCCCGGGCCCGGGCGCTAGGGAAGCAGGGTGGAGATGACCGGGCCGAGGAGCTCGTCGACCGGGTCGAGGGGGCCCTGCGGGGTGGTGGTGGTCGGCGGGGACGTGGTCGGCGGTGCGGCTGGCGGGCCCCCGGCGCCCGCGCCGGCCGCACCGCCGGACCCTTGTGCCCCGGAGCCCGTGGCCCCGGGTGCCTGCGCCCTGGTGGTGCCGCTCGTCCCGGTGGCCGCGCGGTCTGCCCCCACCCCGCCGGTGGGGGCAGACCGGGCAGCGTCCGCCGGGGACGGGGGGGCCGCCGTCGCGCCGCCGGCGTCGGCCCCGGACCGGACACCCGCCCCCGACGACCCGGGAGCGGGCCCGCCGCCAGGCTCCGGGCGGGACACCGGAGCCTGGCCGGCCCGCTCACCGGGCACCAGGTGGGCCGGGCCGTTGGCCCCGGGCCAGCCGACGAGCGCGACCACGCCCCCGAGCATGGCCAGGGTCGCGACGAGCACGCCGAGCAGGAGCACGGCCGTCCGCTGGGTGAAGAACGGGAGGCGGCGCAGCCCCGCCTCCCAGTGCGGCAGCAGCCGGTCCATCGCCCCACGGATCGTACGCACAACCCGAACCCCCCCTATCGGTCAAGCGGAATGTTCGTCACGAACCATATACAGATGGGGCGGGGGAACGCCAAATCGCCTGCCTGCTCGGCTACCATGAGCGGCTGACGACGACGTCCCGCCCATCCCCCGGGGTGCGACGCCGCCCCGGACTCGACCCGAGGTGCCCGCGATGCCCGCCCCACGCACCCTGCTCGACAAGGTCTGGGACCGCCACGTGGTGGCGGAGCCCCCCGGCCTGCCGGCCGTGCTGTACGTCGACCTCCACCTGGTCCACGAGGTGACCTCGCCCCAGGCGTTCGCCGGGCTGGCCGCCCGCGGCCTCAAGGTCCGCCGGCCCGACCTGACCCTGGCCACCGCCGACCACTCGGTGCCGACCTCGGACCGGTCCCTGCCGATCGTCGACGAGCTGGCCCGGGCCCAGGTGGAGCGGCTGGAGCGCAACTGCGCCACCCACGGCATCCCCCTGCACGGCATGCACAGCCCCCACCAGGGCATCGTGCACGTGATCGGCCCCGAGCTGGGGGTCACCCAGCCGGGCATGACGATCGTCTGCGGCGACTCCCACACCGCCACCCACGGCGCCTTCGGGGCCCTGGCCTTCGGCATCGGGACCAGCGAGGTCGAGCACGTGCTGGCCACCCAGACCCTGCTCCAGCGCCGCCCCAGGACCTTCGAGGTCCGGGTCGAGGGCCGCCTGGCCGCCGGGGTCACGGCCAAGGACGTGATCCTGGCCCTGCTGGCCAGGATCGGGGTCGGCGGCGGCACCGGGCACGTGTTCGAGTACAGCGGCCCGGCCATCCGCGCGCTGTCGATGGAGCAGCGGATGACCATCTGCAACATGTCGATCGAGGGCGGGGCCCGGGCGGGCATGGTCGCCCCCGACGACACCACCTTCGAGTACATGGCCGGCCGGCCGTACGCCCCCCGGGCCGAGGCCTGGGACCGGGCCCTGGCCGACTGGCGCACCCTGCCCGGCGACGACGGGGCCACCTTCGACCGCACCGTCACCCTGGACGCCGGCCAGCTCGAGCCGATGGTCACCTACGGCACCAACCCGGGCATGGGGCTGCCCATCTCCGGCCGGGTGCCCGACCCCGAGCACGCCGGCGACCCGGCCGCCCGCCAGGCGCTGGCCAAGGCGCTCACCTACATGGACCTGCGCCCGGGCGAGCCGCTGCTGGGCCGCCCGGTGGACGTGGTCTTCATCGGCTCCTGCACCAACTCGCGCATCTCCGACCTGCGCCAGGCGGCGGGGCTGCTGCGCGGCCGCAAGGTCGACCCGGGGGTCCGGGTGCTGGTCGTGCCCGGCTCCCAGGACGTCAAGCGCCAGGCCGAGGCCGAGGGCCTGGCCGAGGTGTTCCGGGCCGCCGGGGCCGAGTGGCGCGAGGCCGGCTGCTCGATGTGCCTGGCCATGAACGGCGACCAGCTCGCCCCCGGCCAGTACGCGGTGTCGACCTCCAACCGCAACTTCGAGGGCCGCCAGGGCGCCGGCGGGCGCACCTTCCTGGCCAGCCCGCTGACCGCGGCCGCCTCGGCCATCGCCGGCCGGATCGCCGACGCCCGCCCGCTCGTGGACCAGGGGGCCTAGGCGATGCCGGAGCCGCTGCGGCCGTTCACCAGCAAGCTGGTCCCCCTGCCGGTCGACAACGTCGACACCGACCAGATCATCCCGGCCCGGTTCCTCAAGGGGACCAGCAAGGCCGGGCTGGGCGAGGGGCTGTTCGCCGACTGGCGCTACGACGGCGACGGCCAGCCCAAGGAGGGCTTCGTCCTCAACCGGCCGGAGATGGCCGGCCGGGCGGTCCTGCTCGCCGGGGCCAACTTCGGGTCGGGGTCGTCGCGGGAGCACGCCGCCTGGGCCCTCCAGGCCTTCGGGATCAAGGCGGTCCTCGCTCCCCTGTTCGCCGACATCTTCCGGAACAACGCCCTCAAGAACGGGCTGCTCCCGGTCGAGCTGCCGGCCGCCGACCACGCCGAGCTGGCCGCGGCCGTCGAGGCCGACCCCGACGCCGAGGTCACCGTCGACCTCGAGGCCGAGACGGTGACCCTGCCCGGGGGGCGGGCGGTCGGCTTCTCGGTCGACCCGTTCGCCCGCCAGATGCTGCTCGACGGCACCGACGAGCTCGGCTACCTGCTCTCCCAGGGGGGCCTGGTCGCCGCCTACGAGGACGCCCACCCCTCCCGGGTCGACACCACCGCCCCCGCCTGGGGTGGCTGAGGAGCCGGGTCCCGGTCCCCTGCCGGCGGCCCTGGAGCTGCTCCCCGCCGGGCCGCTGACCCTGCGCGTGGCCGCGCCGGCCAGCAAGAGCGTCACCAACCGGGCCCTGCTGTGCGCCGCCCTGGCCTCCGGCACCAGCCAGCTCCGGGGCGCCGCCACCAGCGACGACGCCGAGGCCATGGCCGCCGCCCTTGGCCAGCTGGGGGCTCGGGTGGAGGCCGGCCCGGCCGGCTGGAAGGTGGTGGGGACCGGGGGGCGGCTGGCCAGCCCGGCCCGGCCGCTGGACGCGCGGCTGTCCGGGACGACCATGCGGTTCCTGGCCGCCGCGGCCACCCTGACCCCGGCCGGGGCGACCGTGACCGGGGCGGGACCGCTGCTCCGGCGGCCGGTGGGACCGCTGGTGGCGGCCCTGCGGGCGCTCGGGGCCGAGGTCGCCGACGCCGGCGGCGGCCTGCCCCCGGTGACCGCGGCCGGGGGCGGCCTGGACGGCGGCCGGGCGACCGTCGACGCCGGCGCCTCCAGCCAGTTCGCCAGCGCCGTGCTGCTGGTCGCCCCCTACGCCCGCCGCCCGGTGACCCTGGCCGCCGAGCGGCTCGGGGCGGCCGCCTACGTGGAGCTGACCGCGGCCCTGCTGCGCCGCTTCGGCGCCGTCGCCGACCCGGCCGGCCCGGCCGCCTGGCGGGTCGCCCCCGGCGGCTACCGGGCGGCCGACCTGGAGGTGGAGTACGACGCCAGCGCCGCCGCCCACCTGTTCGCCCTGGCCGCGGCCACCGGGGGCAGCGTCACCGTGACCAACGCCGACCCCGCCACCCTGCAGCCCGACGCCGCCCTGCCCGGGCTGCTGGAGGCGATGGGGGCGACCGTGACCCGCGACGGGGCCTGCCTGACCGTGCGCGGCCCCGACGCCCTCGACCCGGTCGACGCCGACCTGGCGGCCATGCCCGACCAGGTCACCACCGTGGCCGCCCTGGCCGCGCTGGCCACCGGCCCCTCCCGGATCCGCGGGGTCGCGGTGACCCGCGGCCACGAGACCGACCGGCTGGCCGCCCTGGCCGCCGAGCTGGCCAAGCTCGGGGTGGCGGTCAGCGAGCTGCCCGACGGGCTGGTCGTGGGCGGCGCCGGCCCGGACCGGCTCCGCCCGGCCCGGCTGGCCACCTGGGGCGACCACCGCATGGCCATGGCCCTGGCCGCCGTGGCCGCCCGCGTGCCCGGCGTGGTCCTGGAGGACCCGGCCTGCGTGGCCAAGACCTACCCCCGGTTCTGGGACGACCTGGCCGCGGCCGGGCTGGCCTGGCGGGCCCATCCCGGCCCGGTAGAGTAGCCGTCCCTCTCCCGCCCGGGCGCCGCCGGCGTCCCCGACCTCCCGCGGAGCCGCAGCCATGGCCGAGCTTCTGTCCTCCCAGCAGCGCGCCTTCCTGGAGGCCAACCACAGCGCCGTGATGGCGACCGTCGACGACCGCGGCCGGCCCCACGCCGTGCCCGTGCTGTGCGCCCTGGTCGACGGGCAGCTGTGGAGCTCGGGCACCGATCTGCGGGTGCGGACCAGGTACCTGGCCGCGCGGCCGTACGGCAGCCTGACCGTGCTCGGCAAGGGCTTCTGGGGCGAGTGGCTGACGGTCAGCGGGCCGGTCGAGACCCGGCGCGAGCACCGGGTCGAGGACAACCTGCGCCTGTACCGGGCGGCCACCGGCCGCGACCCCGACGACCTGGAGGAGTACCGGGCGGCCATGGTCGCCGAGCGCCGCCTGGTCTATGTCCTGACCCCCGAGCGGGTCTACCCGTCCTCACGCTGACAGGAGGCCACCGTATGGCAGGCGAGCGGATCGCGGTCATCACCGGCGCGTCCAGCGGGATCGGGGCGGCCAGCGCCCGCCAGCTGGCCAGGGCCGGCTTCCACGTGGTCGCCGGCGCCCGCCGCACCGACCGCCTCCAGGCCCTGGCCGAGGAGGTCGGGGCCACCACCCTGGCCCTGGACGTCACCGACCCGGCCTCGGTCACGGCCTTCGCGGCCGCCGTCCGCGACCGCCACGGCCAGGCCGACCTGCTGGTCAACAACGCCGGCACCGGGGTCGGCCTCGACCCGGTGGCCGAGGGCCGCGACGACGACTGGCAGGCCACCATGGACACCAACGTGGTCGGCCTGCTGCGGGTCACCCGCACCTTCCTGCCCCTGCTGCGGGCCGCCCCCCACGCCCACATCGTCAACCTCGGCTCCATCGCCGGCTTCGAGGTCTACCCGGGCGGGGCCGGCTACACCGCCTCCAAGCACGCCGTCCGGGCCATCACCGACACCCTGCGCCTGGAGCTGAACGGCGAGCCCATCCGCATCACCGAGATCGCCCCCGGCATGGTCGAGACCGAGTTCTCGGTCATCCGCTTCCGCGGCGACACCACCAAGGCCGACGACGTCTACGCCGGCGTCCAGCCCCTGACCGCCGACGACATCGCCGACTGCATCACCTGGGCCGTCACCCGGCCCCCCCACGTCGACATCGACTTCATGGTCGTCCGCCCGGTCGCCCAGGCCGCCTCCTACAAGGTCGCCCGCAACCGCTCCTGAGGGGTTGTGGACAACGGTTCGCCCCCTGCCCGGCACCGGGCTACCCTCCCGTCAGGGGCCCCGACGCCGGATGGGCGTGGGTGACGGCCGCCGGCCCCGCCCCCGCCCTCAGCCGGGGCGGACGGCGAGCAGCTCGGCGGCGGCCCGGTGGCCGCTGCGGAGGGCGCCTTCCATGAGGCCGGACCAGGGGCCGGCGGTGTGCTCGCCGGCGAAGTGGAGGGGGCCGACGGGGCGGGCCAGGAGGTCGGGGTCGGCCGGGTCGAAGCCAGGGGTGCGGGTGGAGTAGGCGGCCTCGATCCAGGGGTCGTCGTCCCAGGTGGACAGGACGGCCCCGCGGTCGAGGTCCAGGTCGGGGCGGAGGGCGGCCAGGCGGCGGCGCCAGGTCGCCGGGCCGGCGGCGACCTCGAGGGCGGCCAGGGCCGGGGCCGAGCCGGCGAAGGCGCTGACCACCGGCTGGACGGCGCCGTCGGCCCCGCGGGCCGTCCAGGTCCAGTAGTGGTCGGGGACCGAGAGGACGGCGCTGGGCGGTGGCACCTGGCGCAGGGGCACGAACAGCTTGGCGGCGTGGCCGTAGGCGACCCGCTCCATGGCCCCGGTCTTCCAGGGCGGCAGGGGCGGGTCGAAGCGGATCCGGCCGAGCACCGAGGCGGGCACGGCCAGCAGGCAGGCCTCGGCGTCCAGCTCGGCCCCCTGGACCGCGACCCGCACCCCCACGGCCGACCAGCTGACCGCCTGGACGGGGACGCCCAGGTGCACGGCCCCGGGGAGCCGCTCGGCCAGGCGCAGGGCCAGCCGCTGGTTGCCGCCGGCCACCCGGAGGGTCTCGCGGGTCGAGAAGCTGGACCCGGCGTGGCCGAGGACGGTCGCGGCCAGCTCCCCGACCGGCTGGCCGGTCGAGACCTGGAGCCGGGCGGCGATGGCCTGGCGGGCGCCCGGGTCCAGGGGCAGCTCGGCCAGGACGGCCGCCACCGAGCGGCCGCCGGCGGTCAGCTCGGGCCGGTCGGCCAGCAGCCCCCGGAGCCGCGCCACCTCGGCCAGGACGGTGGCCCGGTCGGTCCCGAGGCCGCCGCGGGGCTCGCGGTCGCCGTAGGCCATGCCCGCCGGGGCCATGGCCAGGCCGAGGCGCCGGGCGGTGGCGACCAGCGTCTGGTGGTCGTCCTCGACGAACTCGGCCCCGAGCTCGACCACGGCCCCGTTGCCCAGCCGGCGGGAGTGGACCCGGCCCCCGACCCGCTCCCGGGCCTCCAGGACCAGCGGCTCCAGCCCGCCATCGGCCAGGGCGACGGCCGCGGCCAGCCCGGCGAACCCGGCCCCGACCACGCACACCCGGGCCGGGGCCGGCCGGGCCGTCGGTTGCTCGGCGTCGGTCGTAGGCACGGCCACAGGTTACGGCGTAATGTTCACGCCATGCCTGACGAGGAAGCACGCATCGCCCTGTTCATCGACCACGAGAACCTGGTCATCGGGGCCAGGGAGATCGGCCGGGGCTTCGACGTCGGCCCGATCATGGACGCCCTGGCCGAGCGGGGCCGGGTGGTGGCCCGGCGGGCCTACGCCGACTGGACGCTGTTCGCCGGCGACCGCCGCACCCTGGTCGAGCACAACTGCGAGCTGATCGACATCCCCCAGCGGACCGGGGCGGTGCGCAAGAACGCCGCCGACATCAAGCTGGCCGTTGACGCGATGGAGCTGGCCTATGAGCGGGGGTTCGTGTCGACCTTCGTGATCTGCTCCGGCGACAGCGACTTCACCCCCCTGGTGGCGGCCCTGCGGGCCCTGAACCGGCGGGTCATCGGCATCGGGGTCAAGGGCTCGACCTCCAGCCTGCTCCCCCCCGCCTGCGACGAGTTCCTGTTCTACGACCGCCTGCCCGGGGTCGGGGAGCTGGTCTCCCAGGGCAGCCGGCGGACCGGCAACGGCGGCAACGGCGGATCCCGGCCGCCCCGGCGCACGACCAAGCCGCGCAAGGACGACGGCGCCGCCCCGGCCGGCCAGCGTGACCTCCAGGAGCTGCAGCGCCAGCTCACCCAGACCCTGGCCGGGTTGAAGCAGAGCGGGGCCGAGCCGGTGCTGGCCTCCTCGCTCAAGCGGGCCCTGCTGCGCAAGGACCCGACCTTCGCCGAGGCCGACTACGGCTTCCGGGCCTTCCGGGAGCTGCTCGGCCAGGCCGAGCGCAACGGCATCGTCACCCTCACCGAGGGCCAGGCCCCCGGCGACCCGGCGGTCGACTTCCCCGACTCCGGCCAGGCCGACAAGGCCTTCGACGTGCTCCGCCAGACCCTGCTCGAGCTCCAGGGCGACGACGAAGAGGTCCCCCTGTCCGGGCTCAAGGACCAGATCCGCAAGCGCGACCCCCGCTGGTCCGAGAAGGACTTCGGCTACGCCGGCTTCCTCCAGTTCGTCAAGGCGGCCGCGGCCAAGGGCATCGTCAACATGGAATGGGACGACGCCGAGGGAGATTACTTCCTCTTCGTTCCCGACTGAGCCGGTGCCGCTGGAGGTCCGGGAGGCGCGGACCGACGCCGAGGTGGAGGCGGCCGGGCGGGTGACGGTGGCCGCCAACGCCGAGTTCGCCCCCGAGGATCCCGACGACCCGTTCGTCCCCTCGTGGGCCCGCTACCTCAGGTCGATGGCCGACGCGGCCGGGCGGGTCGCCGGCGGCGGCACCCTGCTGGTGGCGGTCGAGGACGGGCGGGTGGTGGGGACGGTCACCCTCTACCTGGGCGCCGGGTCCGAGCAGTGGCGGCCCGGCGACGCCATGTTCCGGTTCCTGGCCGTCGACCCGTCGGCCCGCGGCCGCGGGGTCGGGCGGGCCCTGTTCCAGGCCTGCCTGGAGCGGGCCCGGGCGGCCGGCCGGCCCCGCATGGCCCTGCACACCACCGAGTGGATGACCACGGCCCGGGCCATGTACGAGCGGGCCGGGTTCCACCGCGAGCCCGAGGGCGACGCCCAGCTCCCCGGGGTCAGGATCATCGCCTACGCGGCCGAGCTGTAGCGCTTGACTCTGCCCCTGGGGGAGGCCGTAGACCGGTGGGGACGACCAACCCACCACTGACGGGCGGAGTGCCATGGACGACATCCTGACCCAGCCGGCGACCGACGTGGCCCGGATGCTCCGCGGCCGGGAGCTCTCGTCCCGCGAGCTGACCGAGGCCCAGCTGGCCCGGATCGAGGCCGTCAACCCCGGGCTCAACGCCGTGGTCGAGCTCCGGAGCGAGCAGGCCCTGGCCGAGGCGGCCGCCGCCGACGACGCGACCGCCCGGGGTGGCCAGCTGGGGCCGCTGCACGGCCTCCCCATGACCATCAAGGACAGCTTCGACGTGGCCGGGCTCCACACCACCTGGGGCAACCCGGCCTTCCGCGACCATGTGGCCAGCGCCGACGCCACCGTGGTGCGGCGGCTCCGCCGGGCCGGCGCGGTCGTCGTGGGCAAGACCAACGTGGCCTTCATGCTCGGCGACTTCGGGCAGACGGCCAACGAGCTCTTCGGGGCGACCGCCAACCCGTGGGACCCGGCGCGCACCCCGGGCGGCTCCTCCGGCGGGGCGGCCGCGGCCGTGGCCGCCGGGATGAGCTTCCTCGAGTACGGGTCGGACCTGGTCGGCTCCATCCGCATCCCGGCCAGCTACTGCGGCGTCTACGGGCTCAAGCCGAGCGTCGGCGTCGTCCCCCTGACCGGGTTCCAGCCGCCGGGCCCACCAGCCGGCCCGAGCGAGATGCGGTACCTGTCGGCGGTCGGGCCGCTGGGCCGGTCGGCCCAGGACCTCAGGACGGCCCTGGCCGTCACCGCCGGCCCCGAGGAGCCTGCGGCCAGGGCCTACGACTGGCGGCTGGCCCCACCCCGCCACACCCGGCTGGCCGGCGCCCGGGTCGGGGTGGTGCTCGACCACGACCACGCCCCTGTCTCCAGCGAGGTCGGGGCCGTGCTCTCGGACACCGTTGACGCCCTGGCCCGGGCGGGCGCGAAGATCGCCGAGGGCTGGCCCGACGGCGTCGACCCGGTCGCCCAGGCCGAGTCGTTCGGGTTCCACGTGCGGCTGTTCTTCGCCTACGAGCAGCCCGGCGGGGACCTCCCACCGCTGGCCGAGGCGTTCGACCACGAGCGCCGGCGGATGGCCGCCCGGGCCGCCTGGGCCCGCCACTTCGACGAGGTCGACGTGTTCCTGTGCCCGGCCACCTTCAGCCCGGCCTTCCCGCACGACCCGCGGCCGTTCGAGGCCCGCACGATCGCCACCCCCGAAGGGGACCGGCCCTATGCCGGCCAGGCCTTCTGGGTGGCGCACGCGTCCCTGCCCGGGTTGCCGGCGCTGAGCGTGCCGGTCGGGCAGACGCCGGGCCGGCTGCCCGTCGGGATCCAGGTCGTGGGCCCGCTGTTCGAGGACGACACCGCGATCAGCTTCGCCGGCCTGCTCGGCGAGGTCACCGGCGGCTACCAGCCCCCGCCGGGCTGAGGGCCGCCGGCCGGCTCAGCCGAGACGCCAGCAGCCGGGCTCGTGGGGGGCCGGGACCCGGCCGACGCTCTGGAGGAAGGCCTCGACCACCTGGGGGCCGGCGAACTGGAAGGTCTGGCGGTAGACCCGCTGCTGGTCCTCGAGCTCGTCGGGCTGGTCGGCGACCCAGGCGCCGAAGGAGCCGTGCTCGTCGGCCAGGGCCAGCACGACCTTGGCGTTCTCGATGGTGGCCAGCACCTTGGCCCGGTTGCGGACGATCCCCGGGTCGCGCAGGACCAGGGTCACGTCCTTGGCCGTGAAGGCGGCGACGATCTTGGGCTCGAAGTCGGAGAAGGCCCGCCGGAACCCGTCGCGCTTGGCGAGCACGGTGCGCCAGGACAGGCCGGCCTGGAACACCTCCAGGCTGAGGCGTTCGAACCAGCCGGCATCGCCGACCGGGGCCTCGCCCCACTCGTTGTCGTGATAGGTGGCGAGGACGGGATCCGTGGCGGCCCAACGGCAGCGGGTCTTGCCATCAAGCGCGGGGAGCACCATGCACGACCTCCGTGGTGCGCGGCAGCGGTGAGGCTCATGGTCGCCGGAACGACCGCTGAAGCGTAATACGACGAGGCGCCCAGGAGGTAACCGGGTATCCACAGCCCCCCGGTGGCCGGCCCGAGAACCCCCACGAAGCCCCACGAAGCACGTGATCCGGCTGCTGGGTGGCGGCGGTCAGGGGCGGACGGCCCCGGCCCAGCCGAGGGCCAGGGCGGCCATGCCGGCCAGGACCAGCCGGTAGGCGACCCGGCGGCCGGCCGGGCCGCGGGCGCCGGCCGGCAGGGCGGCCAGCCCGAGGGCCACGGCCAGGGCCGCCCCGGCCACCACCACCGGGCGGTCCCCGGCGGCCAGCCCGGACAGGAGGGCGATGACCACGGCGGCGCCGTAGCAGGCGGCGGCCACCGCGGCCGCCCGGCCGACCCCCAGGCGGGTGGCCAGCCCCTTGACCCCGGTGGCCCGGTCCCGCTCGACGTCGGGCAGGGCGTCGGCCAGGTGGGTGGCGACGGCCAGCAGGGCCCCGATCGGCCAGGCCCACCAGAGCACGGCCGGGAAGCGCCCGGCGGCGCCGTAGCCGAACAGCGGCACCACCGGCACGGCGACCGCGAACGGCAGCGCGCTGAAGATGGTGCCCTTCAGCCACAGGTCGTAGGTGAAGGCGCAGGCCAGCCCGACCACGGCCAGGACGAAGGTGGCCGGGCCGAGGGCGAGGCCGAAGCAGAGCGAGGCCACCCCGGCGACCCCCGCCGCCGTGGCCACCGCCCGCCGGGAGATCACGCCACGCTGGATCGGCTTGCCCCGGTCGGCGGCGGCGTCGGCCTCGACGTCGACGGCGTCGTTGAGGGCCCCGGCGGCGTACTGGTTGCAGACCAGCAGCCCGGCCAGCAGGGCCAGGCGGTCCCAGCGGAGGTCGTCCCGCATGGCCACCAGCCCGAAGGCCAGCCCGACCCCGATGACCGCGAACGCCGGCGCCGCGTGGAGGATCTCCAGCTGGGTCGCCGGGTGCCACGGCCCCCGGCCGGGCGCTGCTACTCCTCGGCCTCGGGAGGCTCGGGGCGGGCGATCAGGCCCAGGCGGGGACGGCTGGTCCGGGTCAGCTCCGGGTCCCAGCCCTCGGGGACGATCCGCTCGCCCTTGCCCTCGCCGCCGCAGCTGCATGTCCAGCTCGCCGGACGCACGGCGCCGCAGCGCTCGCACGTCCAGGTGCCCTCCTGCTCGGTCGTCTCGGTCACGCCGCCCTCCCGGCTCCAGCGATGTCGGCTCCCAGGGTAGCCGCTGGCACGGCCGGGCGACGGTTCGGTCCCATTCCGGTATCCACCGTGCCCGGCGGACGCTACCCCATGGTGGCGGCGGTAGCATCATCCGCATGGGCCCATCGGACCTCCTCTACCGCCTGTATGAGCGGCGGCTGGCGGCAGACCTGCGCCGCCGGGGCGGGCTGCCCCGCCACGTCGGGGTGATCCTGGACGGCAACCGGCGCTGGGCCCGGGAGCTCGGCATGGGCACCAGCGAGGGCCACCGCCGCGGGGCCGCCCAGATCGACCACCTGCTGGCCTGGTCGGCCGAGGTCGGCATCCCGGTGGTGACCCTGTGGCTGCTGTCGACCGAGAACCTGCTCCAGCGCCACCCGGCCGAGCTGGCCGACCTGCTCCAGATCATCGAGGCCAAGGTGGTCCAGCTGGCCCGCGACGGCGCCCCCGACGGCTACCGGATCGTGCCCGTCGGCCAGCTCGACGCCCTGCCCGAGCGGACCCGGTCGACCCTGCTGGCGGCCGAGCGGGCCTCGCGCGGCCACAGCGGCGGCACCCTGCACGTGGCCGTCGGCTACGGCGGCCGGGAGGAGATCGCCGACGCCGTCCGCCGGCTGCTGGCCGAGTACGGCGACAAGAGCCTGGAGCTGGGCGAGGCCGCCGGCATGGTCACCCCGGACGAGATCGCCCGCCACCTGTACACCGCCGGGGTGCCCGACCCCGACCTGATCATCCGCACCTCCGGCGAGGTCCGGCTGTCCGGGTTCCTGCTGTGGCAGTCGGCCCACGCCGAGTACTACTTTGCCGACACATACTGGCCGGACTTCCGTAAGGTGGACTTCCTTCGCGCCCTGCGGTCGTATGCCCAGCGACGGCGGCGCTTCGGGAGGTGAACGGGTGGCACGCAAGGACCGGGAGCGGGCCCGCAAACGGCACGCGATCGAGCGGGCCCGCCGAGAGACCGGCTGGGAGCCCGCCCCCAAGGAGGAGCAGCCGGCGTCCAAGACGGCGTCGAGGACGGCGACCCGGCGGCCGGCCGCCGGCGGCCGGGCCCAGTCGCCGCTGCTGAAGAAGGCCCAGGTCGGCGACGTCGACCGCAAGGGACGGGTGTACGAGCGGCCGATGCTGCTGCACCCCAAGATCGCCCTCTACATCTACTTCATCGTGCTCGGGGTCGGGCTGGTCAGCCTGCTGCGGCGCGACCAGGGCCTCCAGGCGGTCGGCTACGGCGCCTTCGCCGTCGGCATGCTGGTGATCGCCGACTCCAAGACCACCTGGATGCGGGCCCTGCCGTTCATCGTCCTGAGCGCGGCCCTGGCCGCCGGCGCGGTCGCCCTGGCCATCGGCCTTGGCTGATCCCGGCTCGTTTCCACGGCGGCACGCGCGGACCCGGGGGTTCACGCTCGGGCGGCCGCGCGGGTTCCAGGTCGGGGCCGACGGCGCCCGGGTGGCGTTCCTGCGCTCGGGCGGCGGCGACGACCCGGTCAACCGGCTGTGGGTGCTGGAGCTGGCCTCGGGGGCCGAGCGCCTGGCCGCCGACCCGGCGGCCCTGCTCGGCGACGGGGCCGACGACCTGCCGCCCGAGGAGCGGGCCCGGCGGGAGCGGGCCCGGGAACGGGCCGGCGGCATCGTCGCCTTCGCCGCCGACCTGGACCTGACCGTGGCCAGCTTCGCCCTGGCCGGCCGGCTGTTCCTGGCCGACCTCCGCGGGCCCGGTGGGGCCCGGGAGCTGCCGGTGGGCGACGGCGTGCTCGACCCCCGGGTCGACCCGACCGGCGCCCGGGTGGCCTGGGTGACCGGCCGCGCCCTCCACCTGGCCGAGCTCGACGGGGCTGGCGCCCCGGCCGCCCGGCGGCTGGTCGGCGAGGACGACCCGGAGGTGAGCTGGGGGCTGGCCGAGTTCCTGGCCGCCGAGGAGATGGACCGGTCCCGGGGGTTCTGGTGGTCGCCGGACGGGCAGCGCCTGGCCGTGGCCCGGGTCGACCTGCGCCGGGTGCGGCGGTTCCACCTGACCGACCCGGCCAACCCGGCGATCGAGCCGGTCACGCTCCCCTACCCGGCCGCCGGCACCGACAACGCCGAGGTCAGCCTCCATGTCGTCGACCTGGCCGGCCGCCGGGTCGAGGTCGCCTGGGACCGGGCCGCCTACCCCTACCTGGTCTCGGTCAGCTGGGAGGCCGGCGGCCCCCTGACCCTGCTCGTCCAGGCCCGCGACCAGACGGCCACCCAGGTCCTGGCCGCCGACCCGGGCACCGGGGCCACCACCGAGCTGGCCGCCCAGCACGACCCGGCCTGGGTCGACATCGTCGCCGGGGTGCCGGCCTGGCTGGACGGCCGCCTGGTCCTGACCGCCGACGACCCGGCCTGCGACACCCGCCGCCTGACCGTCGGCGGCGACCCGGTCACCCCGCCCGGGCTCCAGGTGGCGGCGGTGGTCGCCGTGGCCGGGGACGCCGTCCTGGTCACCGGGTCCGAGGAGCCGACCGAGGTCCACCTGTGGCGGGTCGTCCCCGGCCAGGTCCTCGAGCGCCTCACCGACCGGCCCGGCCATCACGCCGCCACCGCGGCCGGCCCGGTGGTGGTGGTCACCCGGGCCGACCTGGAGCACGACAACACCGCCACCACCGTCACCGCCCCCGGTCGGCCCCCGCTGCCGATCGCCTCGCTGGCCCACGCCCCCGGCCTGGCCCCCAGGCCGCGGCTGCTCCGGGCCGGCCCCCGGGGGCTGCGCTGCGCCCTGCTGCTGCCCGGCGACGCCGCCGGGGCCGGGGCCGGCGGGCGGCTGCCGGTGCTGCTCGACCCCTACGGCGGGCCCCACCACCGCCAGGTCCTGGCCGTCCGCGACCGCTTCCTGGTCTCCCAGTGGTTCGCCGACCAGGGCTTCGCCGTCCTGGTCACCGACGGCCGCGGCACCCCCGGCCGGGGCCCGGCCTGGGAGCGGGCCGTCTGGCGCGACCTGGCCGGCCCGGTCCTGGACGACCAGGTGGAGGCGCTGGCCGCCGTGGCCGCCGACCACCCCCAGCTCGACCTCCAGCGGGTGGCCATCCGCGGCTGGTCCTTCGGCGGCTACCTGGCCGCCCTGGCCGTGCTGCGCCGCCCCGACGTGTTCCACGCCGCCGTGGCCGGCGCCCCGGTGACCGACTGGCGCCTGTACGACACCCACTACACCGAGCGCTACCTCGGCCACCCGGCCGCCGACCCCGACGCCTACCGGCGCAGCTCCCTGCTGGCCGACGCGGCCAAGCTGGAACGCCCCCTGCTGCTGGTCCACGGCCTGGCCGACGACAACGTGGTCGCCGCCCACACCCTGCGCCTGTCGAGCCTCCTGCTGGCCGCCGGCCGCCCCCACAACGTCCTGCCCCTGTCCGGCGTCACCCACCTGGCCGCCCAGGAGGCGGTGGCCGAGAGCCTCCTCCACCTCCAGCTGGCCTTCCTCCGCGACGCCCTCGG
>CALGFH010000128.1 GCA_937881255.1 uncultured Actinomycetes bacterium | reverse complement strand
GCGCGGCCGCCGGTGTGCCAGTACTGCGCCACCATCGCCGACACCGCCGGGCCGGGGTTGCCGCTGGGCTGGACGATCCAGTCGGGGGTCCGCGGCTGGACCTACCTGTGCGCTGCCTGCACCCGCTCCAACCTGCGCTCGATCGAGTCGCGGCTGTTCGACCGGGACGCCCTGAGGTTCGGCACCGCCAACTGACGTGACCTGAACCTGAGCTGAAGGGTTCGGGCCGGTCGTGCTTACCGCCTCGCTGGCCGGGGTAGCAACCTGGCCGACCAGTCGTCACGGAGGCTGCCCATGCCGAAAGACAGCGACAAGGACCTGCCGGGCACCCTGCAGCGGTCACCGGCCAAGGCCAGGCGCACCTACCGCAAGGCCCACGACAGCGCGGTCGACAGCTACGGCGAGGGCGAGCGGGCCCACCGCACCGCCTTCTCGGCCGTGAAGCACTCGTTCGAGAAGAAGGGCGACCACTGGGAGCCCAAGAAGCGGAAGGGGCCCTCCGACCCGCAGGCGGCCAAGGGCGGCAAGGCGGCCCGCAAGGGCTCGGGCAAGACCTTCACCGGCGTCGACCTCTACGGCAACACCAAGCAGGAGCTGTACGAGCGGGCCAAGCAGCTCGGGGTCAAGGGCCGGTCCCGCATGAGCAAGGCCGAGCTGGCCGAGGCCATCGGCAAGCGGCAGTAGCGAACCGAGGAGCGGACATCTTGGAGCGAGGAAGCGACAAGCACAGCCCACGGGTCGACGAGCAGCTGGACCACGACACCCGGTCGCTGCAGCAGGGCGCGCCGGTCGAGAGCCGGGTCGAGGAGCACCGCGAGCAGGAGGGCCCGGGCGAGGACCAGCCCACCCCGGACGCCCGCCTGACCGGCGGGCGGGCCACGGCCGCGTCCCTGGACCTGGACGACGCCGAGGCCCGGGCCGACATCGCCCGGTTCCTCACCCCCAGCGCCTTCCCGGCCGACCGTGAGGCCCTGCTCGCCGACGCCGAGGCCAACCACGCCCCGGCCACGGTCGTGGAGCGCCTCCAGGCCCTCCCCGCCGGCCGCGCCTACGAGAACGTCCAGGACATCTGGGGCGCCCTCGGCGGCACGGTCGAGCACCGCTTCTGACCCGGGCCCATGGCCCAGGGCCGGAGCGACCCCGGCGGGTTCGAGCTGCTGGAGCACACCGCCGACGTCGGCATCCGGGCGTGGGCGGGCAGCCTGGAGGAGGCGTTCGAGCGGGCCACCGAGGGCCTGGCCGAGGTGCTGGGGGCGCTGGGGACCGGTGCATCGGGACCCGGGGACCCGGTGCCGGTCGAGGTGACGGCCGATGACCTGGGCGGGCTGCTGGTCGACTGGCTGAACGAGGTGCTGTGGCTGCGGGAGGTGCGCGAGGCGGCGCTGGCCGGTGTCGAGGTGGAGCGGGTCGGGGACGGCGTGGCCAGGGGGACGGTCGCCTTGGCGTCCGGCGGGGCGGCCCCGGACGGCACCTTCGTGAAGGCGGTCACCTACCACCGGCTGCGGGTCGAGCCCGACCCGGGCGGCGGCTGGCTGGTCGAGGTGTACCTGGATGTCTGAGCCGCGCCGGCTGGAGCCGTCGGTCTGGGAGATCCCGGTCGGCTACGTCCCCGGGATGCGGGTGCCCGGGATCGTGTTCGCCAACGACGAGCTGTTCGCCAAGGCGGTCGAGGACCGGGCCGTGGAGCAGGTCGCGAACGTGGCCACCCTGCCCGGGATCGTCGGCGCCTCCTACGCCATGCCCGACATCCACTGGGGCTACGGCTTCCCGATCGGCGGGGTCGCGGCCACCGACGTGGCCGACGGCGGGGTGGTGTCCCCGGGCGGGGTCGGCTTCGACATCGGCTGCGGGGTCCGCCTGCTCCGCAGCGACCTCGACTGGGACCGGGACGTCAGGGACCAGATCGGTCCGCTCGTCCACACCCTGGCCAGGCGCATCCCCCGCGGCCCGGGCGGCGCCGGGCTGCTGCCGCTGGACCGGGCCGGGGTGGACCGGGTCCTGGTCGAGGGGGTGCGCCACCCGCTGGCCCGCGGGGTCGGGGTCGAGGAGGACGCGGCCGCCTGCGAGGACGGCGGCACCGTGCCCGGCGCCGACCCGGCCCAGGTGTCCGACCGCGCCTCCCAGCGCGGGGCCCCGCAGCTGGGCAGCCTCGGCGGCGGCAACCACTTCCTGGAGGTGCAGGTGGTCGACCAGGTCCGCGACGCCGAGGCGGCGGCCGCGATGGGCCTGGAGACCGGCCAGGTCTGCCTGATGCTGCACACCGGGTCGCGGGGCATCGGCCACCAGACCTGCACCGACCACCTGAGGGTGATCGACCGCCTGGCCCCGGCCCTCGGCATCCGGGTGCCGGACCGGCAGCTGTCCTGCGTCCCGGTGGAGCGGCCGGAGGCGGCGGCCTACCTGGGGGCGATGCGGGCCGCCGGCAACTTCGCCCTGGCCAACCGGCACGTGCTCGCCGACGGGGCCCGCCGGGCGTTCGCCGAGGTCCTGGGCCGGCCGGTCGCCGACCTGGGCATGGACCTGGTCTACGACGTCAGCCACAACCTGGCCAAGCTGGAGGAGCACGAGGTCGGCGGCCGCCTGCGCACCCTGTGCGTCCACCGCAAGGGGGCGACCAGGGCGCTGGGCCCCGGCCACCCCGAGCTGCCCGACCGCTACCGGCGGGTCGGCCAGCCGGTCATCAACCCGGGCAGCATGGGCACGTTCTCCTACGTGCTGGTCGGCGACCGCCGGGCCGCGGCGCGCTCGTTCGCCTCCACCTGCCACGGGGCCGGGCGGTCGATGAGCCGCACCAGGGCCAGGAAGCTCATGTCCGGCCCCGACCTGCGCCGCCAGCTGGAGGCCGAGGGCGTGGTCCTGGCCGCCGGCAACTGGAAGCTCCTCAGCGAGGAGGCGCCGTACGCCTACAAGGACGCGACCGCGGTGGTCGAGACCTGCGAGCAGGTCGGCCTCTCCCGGGTGGTGGCCCGGCTGCGCCCGGCCGGGGTCCTGAAGGGCTGAGGCGGTTTCGGCGCCGGCCGAGGGACATCTCTGTGGACAGCGGTACCCGAGGGCTGGCCGACGGCGATAGGGTGGGGGCGACGCCGCTGCTCGTTCCGAGGAGGACGATCGATGACCGACGCCGTGCCCGAGGCCGACGCCCTGGAGCAGCGCCAGCCGCTGCTCGAGCGGGACAACACCGAGCAGGTTCCCGAGATCGACGTCGAGGTGCCCGAGGGGGACGCCCTGGACCAGGCCATACCGGCGCCGTTCGACGAGGACGACGCACCGCGCTGACGGGGCCCTGCTGACGGGGTCGCCTGAGGCGGGCCGCCGCCGTGGCGAGGACGATGTTCCGCGACCGGGTCGAGGCCGGCGACGTCCTGGCCGGCCAGCTCGGCCACTACGCCGGCCGGGACGACGTGCTCGTGCTCGCCCTGCCCCGGGGCGGGGTCCCGGTGGCGGCGCGGGTCGCGCGGGCCCTGGGGGCGCCGCTGGACGTGTTCGTGGTGCGCAAGCTGGGCGTCCCCGGGCACGAGGAGCTGGCCATGGGGGCGATCGCCTCCGGCGGGGTCCAGGTGGTCAACGAGCAGGTGGTCGGCCGGCTCGGGCTGGGCGAGGCCGTCCTGCGCCGGGTCGCCGAGGCCGAGGGCCGCGAGCTCACCCGCCGCGAGCAGCGCTACCGGGAGGGCCGGGCCCCGCCCGACCTGGCCGGCCGGGTCGTGATCCTGGTCGACGACGGCCTGGCCACCGGCTCCACCATGCGGGCGGCGGTGGCCGCCGCCCGCCGCCTTGGCCCGGCCCGGGTGGTGGTCGCGGTCCCGACCGCCCCCGCCTCCACCTGCCAGCGCCTCCGCCAGGAGGCCGACGAGGTGGTGTGCGCCACCACCCCCCGCCCCTTCCGCGCCGTCGGCTACTCCTACCGCTCGTTCCCCCAGACCTCCGACCAGGAGGTCACGGCGACCCTCCGGGCGGCCTGGGGATGACGGTGATCACCACGTTGCCGAGCTTCTGGCCGGCCTCGACGTAGCGGTAGGCCTCGACGATCTGGTCCAGCGGGTAGCGCCGGTCGATCAGCGGCGTGAACGCGCCCGACTCCAGCAGGTCCCTGAGGTGGCGCATGACCGCGGCCGGGTCGCGCTGGGTCGGGATCGGGAACCTGACCCTCCGGCGGCCGAGCAGGGGGGTGACCAGGGCCAGGACCGGGTTCTGGGACAGCGGGCCCAGGTCCGACGAGACGTAGGTCCCGCGCGGCCGCAGCAGCCGCCGGCAGCGGCCGAACGAGCTCTTGCCGACCGCGTCGATGACCACGTCGTAGGTCTGTCCGTCCCTGGTGAAGTCCTCGGCCGTGTAGTCGATGACCCGGTCGGCCCCCAGGCCCCTGACCAGCTCCAGGTTGGCGGTGGCGCAGACAGCGGTCACCTTGGCCCCGATGCTCGCCAGCAGCTGGACGGTTGCCGAGCCGATGGCGCCGGTGGCCCCGTTGACCAGGACGTCCTGCCCGGGCTGGACCCCGGCGGTGGTGATCGCCGAGCGGGCGTAGTGCCATCCCTCGGTGCCGGGGGCGGCCTGCTCGTAGGTCAGGTTGGCCGGCATGGTCGCCAGCGAGCCGTGCGCGGGGACGGTCACGTACTCGGCGTGCGCGCCGAATCTGTTCGGGCTCCACCCGAACACGTCGTCGCCGACCGCGAAGGCCGTGACCCCGCCGCCGACCGCCTCGACCTGCCCGGCGAACTCGTTGCCGAGGACGGTCAGCCGCGGCCGGCGCAGCCCGGTGAAGAACCGGTAGATGAACGGCTTGGCCGCCCGCAGGCCGCAGTCGGTCCGGTTCACCGTGGTCGCGTGGACCTTGACCAGCACCTCGCCGTCCCCGGGGGCCGGCTTGGAGACCTCGGCGACCCGGACCACCTCGGGCGGGCCGTACCGGGTGCGGACCGCGGCCTTCATGGGCTGGCGGCGGGCCGGCGCTGCTCGTCCGGCGGGGCCGGGCCGACCAGGGCCGAGGCGGCCGGCTCGGCGTAGCTGACGCTGGTCAGGGTGTCGTCGGTGAAGGTGAGGGAGGTGACGCTGGCCAGGGTGCAGCGGCGCCAGCCGGGCCAGTGGGCCAGGCGGCGCCGTTCGAAGGCGAGCCGGGCCACCCAGATGGGGGCCTGGTGGGAGACGAGGACGACGTGCTGGCCGGCGAACTCGGCCCGGGCGGCGTCGACCACGGCGTGGACCCGCTCGACCATGTCGACGTTGCGCTCGCCCCAGGAGGGGGCGCGCAGGTCGCGCAGCTTCCACCACAGCCTGGGGTGGCGGACGATGTACCAGGCGACGTTGCCGGCGACGCCCTCGAAGATGTTGCTGGTCTCGATCAGGCGCAGGTCGGTGCGGACCTCGAGGCCGTGGCCGGCGGCGATCGGGGCGGCGGTCTGCTGGGCCCGCTCCAGGGGGCTGGCCAGGACCGCGGCCAGGGGGGTGCCGGCGAAGTGGGCGGCCAGCAGGTCGGCCTGGGCCTGGCCGCGGCGGGACAGGTGGTACCCGGGGAGCCGGCCGTAGAGCACCCGGCGAGGGTTCTCCACCTGCCCGTGGCGGACCAGGTGGACGACGGTCTCGGGCACGCGTTGAACCTCGGGAATCTGGGGATGGCGGGTGCGATGGTAGCAGCGGCTCCAAGCGGCGGTCGCGACGGCCTCCGCCTATGCTGCGGGTATGGCGATCCGCCCAGATCCCGTCCCGCACCGGTGAGCCGGGTGCGCCGGCCCCCGCGCACCCACCCGACCGACGCGCCCCCTCCCGAGGCCCCGCACCGGCCGGGCTGGGTCCCGCGCCGCCCCGACGATCCCGACCCGGCGCTCGAGCGACCGGTCCGGCCGGCCTGGGCGCTCCCGGCAGCCCTGGCCGCCATGGCGGTCGTCTACCCGGCCGCCTTCGCCTTCCAGGTGGTGCCGTTCTGGTCGGCGATGGTCGCGTTCTCGGCCTTCTCCTGGTGGGCGGCCTGGCATCCCTACCTCAGGACCCGGCTGCGGCCGACCCGGCGGCTGGTCGCCATGGGCGTGGTCTCGGGGCTGGCCCTGTACGCCGCCTTCTGCGCCGGGGCGCTGGTGCTGCAGCAGACGCCGCTGGCCCCGCGGATCCAGAGCGTGGTCGACCTGACCCGGGCGACCGCCCCGGAGGCGCTGGCCGTGCTGGTGATCGTGTTCGCCACCTCACCGAGCGAGGAGGTGCTGTGGCGGGGGGCGGTGTTCGCCCGTCTGACCAGGCGCTACGGGCCGGGATGGCGCCCGGTGGCCGCCACCACGGTGCTGTACGCCCTGTTCGTGGGCCTGTCCGGGAGCCTGGTCCTGCCCCTGGCCGCGCTGGTCTGCGGGACCGTCTGGGCGAGGCAGCGCCAGGTCACGGGGAGCCTCGTGCCCGGCATGGTCTCCCACGCCCTGTGGTCGCTGCTGATGTTCCTCTGGATCCCCGGGGTCAGTTCTTGAACGCGTCCGGGGAGTAGTTCCAGGGCTGGCCGCGGGCGATCTGGAAGCGGCTGCCGACCTCGGGGTCGCGGTCGATGCCGACGACCTGCTGGCACTTCGGGCACTTCCAGCGCTCGAACCCATAGGCCGAGCTCTCCAGCTCCATGCGCGAGCCGCACTTGTCACAGACCTCGCGCTGCAGGGTCGGGGTGGCGGTGCCGCTGTCGTCGGTGCCCATAGTCGTCGTCTCCTTGCTCCCCCCGGTCGGCGCCGGGACGCACCACCAGGATGGCCTAACTCAGAAGATCTTGCATCCCTTCGAAGGCAACTTCCGCATACCGATCTGGCATCCGGCGGGTCGGCTAGGGCGGTTACCTAGGCAAGCACTTGTCGTGTTCTCCCTGGCTACCCAGGCGGGACAGGCGGCAATCACGTCCAGGTCGACCGCGTCGGCGTTGTCGGAGGGTCCGGTCAAGAACTACCACGAAGGCGTGACGGGGCGTCCGGGCCCGACCTACGATGCGGGCATGACGCGACGCGGCGATGAGGCGGCCGGCCCCGACCGGGTGGTGCTGACCGGCGGGGCGCTGGACGTGGCCGAGGTGGTGGCCGTGGCCCGCGGCCGGGTCCCGGTGGAGCTGGGCGAGGAGGGCCGCAAGCGCATGGCCGCCGCCCGGGACGTGGTCGAGCGGGCGGTGGCCGAGGGCCGGCGGGTCTACGGCGTCTCCACCGGGTTCGGGCTGCTGGCCAACACCGCCGTCGCCCCGGCCGACCTGGAGGAGCTGCAGCGCCGGATCGTCCTGTCCCACGCCACCGCCACCGGCGACCCGCTGGAGGCCGAGGTGGTCAGGGGCATGCAGCTGCTGCGGGCCCGCACCCTGACCCAGGGCTACTCCGGGGTCAGACCCCTGGTGGTGGAGGCGCTGGTCGCCCTGCTGGCCGCCGGGGTCACCCCGGTGATCCCCGAGCACGGCTCGGTCGGTGCCTCCGGCGACCTGGCCCAGCTCGCCCACCTGGCCCTGCCCCTGCTCGGCGAGGGCGAGGTCGTCCACGACGGCCGCCGCCTGCCCGCGGCCGAGGGGCTGCGCCTGGCCGGGCTGGAGCCGCTCCGGCTGTCCTTCAAGGAGGGCCTGTCGCTGGTCAACGGGACCGAGGGGATGCTCGCCCTGGCCTGCCTGGCCGTGGCCGACGCCGAGGCCCTGGCGGCCATGGCCGACGTGGCCTGCGCCATGTCGATCGAGGGCCTGCTCGGCACCGACCGGCCGTTCCAGGCCCGCCTGCACGAGCTGCGCCCCCATCCCGGCCAGGCGGCCAGCGCGGCCAACCTCCGGAGGATGCTGGCCGGCTCGCCCATCCTGGCCAGCCACCGCCACTCCGACCACGCCATCCAGGACGCCTACTCGCTGCGCTGCGCCCCCCAGGTCCACGGGGCCTGCCGGGACGTGGTCGCCTTCGCCCGCCAGGTGGTCGAGCGCGAGCTGGGCTCGGTGACCGACAACCCGGTGGTGTTCGCCGAGACCGACGAGGTGATCTCGGTCGGCAACTTCCACGGCGAGCCCCTGGCCTTCGTGCTCGACTTCCTGGCCATCGCCCTGGCCGAGCTGGCCGACATCTCCGAGCGCCGGGTCGACCGGCTGCTCGACCCGGCCCTCAACCACGACCTGCCCCCGTTCCTGGCCCGCGACCCGGGCCTCAACTCGGGCCTGATGCTGACCCAGTACACGGCGGCGGCCCTGGTCGCCGACTGCAAGGTGCTGGCCCACCCGGCCTCGGTCGACTCGATCCCGACCTCCGGGAACCAGGAGGACCATGTCTCCATGGGCTGGACGGCCGGGCTGAAGCTGCGCCGGGTGGTCGCGAACGTCCGCCGGGCCCTGGCCATCGAGGCCCTGTGCGCCGCCCAGGCGATCGACCTGCGCGCCCCGCTGCGGCCGGGGGCGGCGGTGGCGGCCGTGCTCGACCGGGTCCGCGACCAGGTCCCGACCCTGGACGAGGACCGCTACCTGGCCCCCGACCTGGCCGCCCTCGAGCGCCTGGTGGCCGACGGCACCCTGGTCGCGGCCGCCGAGGAGGTGGTCGGGCCCCTCGGGTGACCCGGCCGGGAAAGGAGCCGATCGCATGGACGGTGCACGGGTCGTGCGCGCCCCGCGGGGGCCGGAGCTCTCGTGCCGAGGGTGGCAGCAGGAGGCCGCCCTGCGGATGCTCAGCAACAACCTCGACCCGGAGGTGGCCGAGCGGCCCGAGGACCTGGTGGTCTACGGCGGCACCGGCCGGGCGGCCCGGGACTGGGCGGCCTTCGACCGGATCGTGGCCACCCTGCGCCGCCTCGGCGACGACGAGACCCTGCTGGTCCAGTCGGGCAAGCCGGTGGGGGTGTTCCGGACCCACAGCTTCGCCCCCAGGGTGCTGCTGGCCAACTCGCTGCTGGTGCCCGAGTGGGCCAGCTGGGACCAGTTCCGCGAGCTGGAGGCGGCCGGGCTGACCATGTACGGGCAGATGACGGCCGGCTCCTGGATCTACATCGGCACCCAGGGGATCCTCCAGGGCACCTACGAGACCTTCGCCGCCGTGGCCCAGGCCAACGGCTGGGACAGCCTCCGCGGCAAGGTCGTGCTCACCGGGGGCCTCGGCGGCATGGGCGGGGCCCAGCCGCTGGCCGTGACCATGAACGAGGGGGTCGCGCTGTGCGTCGAGGTCGACCCCGAGCGGCTGGCCCGGCGCCTCGACGGCGGCTACCTGGACGAGCGGGCCGACGACCTGGCCGACGCCGTCGCCCGGGTCGAGCGGGCCGCCGCCGAGGGCCGGGCCCTGTCGGTCGGGCTGGTCGGCAACGCCGCCGACGTCTTCGGTGAGCTGCTGGCGGCCGGCTTCCGGCCCGACGTGGTCACCGACCAGACCTCGGCCCACGACCCCCTCGGTGGGTACGTGCCCAGCGGGGTCGACCCCGCCGACGCCCCCTCGGCCCGGGCCGGGGACCCGGCCGGCTACGTCAAGCAGTCCCGGGAGTCGATGGCCAGCCACTGCCAGGCCATGGTCGGGTTCCAGCGGGCCGGGGCCGAGGTGTTCGACTACGGCAACAACCTGCGCACCGAGGCCCGGGTGGCCGGGTTCGGCGACGCCTTCGCCTACCCAGGGTTCGTGCCCGCCTACATCCGGCCGCTGTTCTGCCAGGGCAAGGGCCCGTTCCGCTGGGCCGCCCTGTCCGGCGACCCGGCCGACATCGCCCGCACCGACCGGGCCGTGCTGGAGCTGTTCGGCGACGACGAGCACCTGCGCCGCTGGCTGGAGCTGGCCGCCGAGCGGGTCCGGTTCCAGGGGCTGCCGGCGCGGATCTGCTGGCTCGGCTACGGCGAGCGCCACCAGGCCGGGCTGGCCTTCAACCAGCTGGTGGCCAGGGGCGAGGTCCAGGCCCCGATCGTGATCGGGCGCGACCACCTGGACGCCGGGTCGGTGGCCAGCCCCTATCGCGAGACCGAGGCCATGGCCGACGGCTCCGACGCCATCGCCGACTGGCCGATCCTGAACGCCCTGCTGAACGTGGCCTCGGGTGCCTCCTGGGTGAGCGTCCACCACGGCGGCGGGGTCGGCATCGGCCGCTCCATCCACGCCGGGGTGGTGGTGGTCGCCGACGGCACCGAGGAGGCCGCCCGGCGGGTCGAGCTGGTCCTCACCAACGACCCCGGCACCGGCGTCATGCGCCACGCCGACGCCGGCTACGACCAGGCCAGGGCGGTGGCGGTGGAGCGGGAGATGGACCTGCCGGGGGTCACCGGGTGAGGGTCGACTTCCTGCTCACCGGGGCCGGGCAGCTGGTCACCTGCGACCCGGGGCTGGGGGAGGGGCCGCTCGGCCTGGTCGGGCGGGGGGCGGTCGCGGCCGCCGGGGGCCGGGTCGTCTACGTCGGCCCCGAGGCCGGGGTGGGTGGCCTGGAGGTGGCCGCCGGCGCGACCCGGCTGGACGCCGGCGGCCGGGCGGTGCTCCCGGGGCTGGTCGACGCCCACACCCACCTGGTGTTCGCCGGGGACCGGGCGGACGAGTTCGCGGCCCGGCTGCGCGGAGTCGGCTACGAGGAGGCGCTGGCCGCCGGGGGCGGCATCAACCGCACCGTGCGCGAGACCCGGGCCGCCGCCGACGGCGAGCTGGAGGCGACCGCGGCCAGGCGGCTGGCCACCGCCCTGGCCCACGGCACCACCACCCTCGAGGCCAAGTCCGGCTACGGCCTCACCGTGGAGGACGAGCGCCGCAGCCTGGAGGTGCTGGCCCGGCTGGCCGCGCGGTCCCCGGTCGAGCTGGTCCCGACCTTCCTCGGCGCCCACCTGATCCCCGAGGAGTACGCCGGCGACCGCCGCGGCTACCTGGACCTGCTGGAGCACGAGATGCTGCCGGCGTGCGCGCCCCTGGCCGAGTTCGTGGACGCCTTCTGCGACCGGGGGGCGCTGACGGTGGAGGAGTCCCGGAGGGTGCTGGAGGCCGGCGCCCGCCACGGCCTCCGGGGCAAGCTCCACGCCAACGAGCTCGGCTCGACCGGCGGGGCCGCCCTGGCCGCCGAGCTCGGCTGCGTCTCCGCCGACCACCTGCTGTTCTGCGACGAGCAGGAGGCCAAGGGGCTGGCCGCCGCCGGCACGGTGGCGGTGCTGCTGCCCGGGACCAGCTTCCTGCTCCGCACCGGCCGGGCGGCCCCGGCCCAGGTCCTGCGCGAGGCCGGGGTGACCATGGCCCTCGGCACCGACTGCAACCCGGGCACCTGCTACAGCGAGAACATGCAGCTGATGGTGGCGCTGGCCTGCGTGCACGGCGGCCTGACCCCCGAGGAGGCGGTGCTGGCGGCCACCGACGGCGCCGCCCGGGCGGTCGGGCGGGCCGCCACCGCCGGCCGGCTCGCCCCAGGGGCCGCCTGCGACCTGGTCGTGCTGGCCGGGCGGAGCTACCTCGACCTGGCCTACCACCTGGGGGTCAACCTGGCCGAGGTGGTCGTCAAGGGCGGGACCGTGGTCGCCGGCGCCGGCGCCCCGGCGGGGGCCGGGCCGTGACCGAGCTCACCCGCCTGGTCGAGTGCGTGCCCAACGTCTCGGAGGGGCGCCGGCCCGAGGTGGTCGACGAGATCGTGGCCGCCTTCGCCGGGGCCGATCCCGGGGTGCTGGTGCTCGACCGGTCAAGTGACTCCGACCACCACCGCACGGTCATCACCCTGATGGGCCCGGGCCCGGCCCTGGTCGAGGCGGCCGTGGCCGGGGCCAGGGCCTGCGCCCGCCTGATCGACCTCAACCACCACCGCGGCGTGCACCCGCGGATGGGGGCGCTGGACGTGCTGCCGTTCGTCCCGTTCGGCGCCGAGACCCGGCTCCGCAGCGGCGACGACCCCGACCTGGACTGCGCCTCCCTGGCCGAGCGGGCCGGCCGGCGGATCTTCGCCGAGGCCGGGGTCCCCGTCTACCTGTACGGGGCCGCGGCCCGCCACCCCGGGTGGGCCGCCCTCCCGGCCGTCCGCGGCCGCGGGTTCGAGGCCCTCCAGGCCGCCCTGGCCGGCGGCGACGCCGGACGCGTGCCGGACTTCGGCGGGCCGGGCCTGCACCCGACCGCCGGGGCGACCGCGGTCGGGGCCCGGGAGGTCCTGATCGCCTACAACGTCGAGCTGGCCGGGGCCGACCTGGCCCTGGCCAGCCGGATCGCCTCGGCGGTCCGGGAACGCGACGGTGGCCTCCCGGCGGTCCGGGCCATGGGCGTCCCCATCGAGGGCCGGGAGGCTGGCCTGGTCCAGGTGTCGATGAACCTGCTCGACTGGCGGGCGACTCCGCCGGCGGCCGCCTACGCGGCGGTGGCCGCCCTGGCCGAGCGGAACGGGGCCAGGGTCGAGGCCTCGGAGATCGTCGGCCTGGCCCCGGCCGGCGCCCTCGACGGGGTCGACCCGGCCGACCTGCGCCTGCGCGACTTCACTCCCGGCAAGCTGCTGGAAACGCGGCTGCTCCAGGCCATGACCACCTCCAAGGAGTTCCGATGAGCCCTCAGCACCGGCTCGGCGAGCACGGCTGGCTCGACGCCTACGCCGCCCCGACCGTCACCCCGGGCGGCGGCAGCGCGTCGGCCGTGGCCGCCGCCCTCGGCTGCGCCCTGCTGGCCATGTCGGCCAGGATCGGCGCCCGCAAGGCCGAGCCGGACGGGGCCGGGCGCCTGGACCGGCTGGCCCAGGAGGCCGACCGGCTCCGGGCCACCCTGGTCGAGCAGGAGCGGACCGACGCCGGGGTCTACGAGCGCATGGTGGCCACCGTCCGCGCGGCCCGGGCCACCGAGGGCGACCCGGGCGCGACCCGGGCGGCCGAGGCGGCCAGGGCCGACGCCACCGAGGTCCCGCTGGCCACCGCCGAGCTGGCCGCCGACGGGCTGCGCCTGGCCGCCGAGCTGGCCGGGATGGCCCTGGCCCGGACGGCCAGCGACCAGCTGGTCGCCGCCCACCTGCTCCGGGCCGGGCTGGAGGGCGGCCTCTCGACCATCGCCTTCAACCTGGGCCGGATGGCCGCCGGGCCCGTCCGCGACGACCTGGCCGCCCGCGCCGGCCGCCTCGAGGAGGCCCGCCGGGACGCCGCCGCCCTCACCGAGCGCCTGACCGGCCTGGTCGAGCAGCCGTGATTTCCCCGATTCCCGGCGAACGACGGATACTCCCCTGGGCAGCCAAGCGGAAGGAGTGACGGTGGCCAGGGACGTGCAGCGGCCGGACATCATCGACGTGACCACGGCCCAGCCCGGCGACCCCGAGCTGTTCCATCCCGAGGACCGGGACCCGCCCAGGGCCCGGCCCGGCGCCTACTGGACCGGCCTGGTGGTGCTGGCCGTCGGCCTGGCCGTCACCATCGCCACCCTGGCCACCAGGGTCACCTCGATCGTCCAGACCATCCTGCTGGCCATCCCCCTGGCCCTCATCGGGATCGGGCTGGAGCGGGTCGGCCGCGGCACCGGCCGGGGCTCGCTGCGCTCGGTCGGCGTGCTCCTGCTGGTGGTGGCCGTGGTCGGGCCGCTGGTGCTGTCGCTGTCCTCGCCCGACCCGGCGGTCACCACCGAGCCCAGCGCGCCCGTCCCGCCCGGGGCGGCCCGGGCCGAGCTGCGGGCCAGCATGGGCGGCGGCCAGCTCCGGGTCGGGTCCGGGGCGTCCGGCCTGTACGCGGCCGAGCTGTCAGGCCCCGGCCGGTCCAGCGCCCAGGTCACCACCGCCGCCGACCTGGCCGTGCTCGACCTGCGCTCACCGTCCCAGCGGGGGGTGCTGGCCCGCAACCGCGGCAACGACTGGCGGGTCCAGCTCAACACCTCGCTGGCCTGGCAGCTCGACGTCTCGGCCGGGGCGGTCACCGCCGACCTCGACCTGCGCGACCTCGCCCTGCGTCGGGTCAACGTCCAGTCCGGCGTCTCCCGGCTGGCCGTCCGCCTCGGCGACCCGGCCGCCGAGGTCCCGGTCGACCTCCAGCTCTCGACCGGGCTGGTCGACCTCTACCTGCCGGCCACGGCCACCGTCGAGGTCCGGGTCGACGGCCTCAGCCAGGACAACTTCGGCGACGCCGGCCTGCGCCGCGACGGTGGCGTCTGGAAGGCCGAGGGCAGCGGCACCGGCCGCTACCTGATCCGCGTCCGCACCTCAGGGGCGCGGCTGCGGCTCCACCGCGGGTAGCTCAGTTCCCGGCGGCGACGTGGGCCGGGAGGTCGCCGCGGCGCTCGACGACGCCGTCCTCGGCGTACGGCGCCCGCCAGTCCGGGGCCGGGAACGGGTCGGCGAAGTAGATCGTCTCCCGCTCCACCTTGTCCCCGCGGAACTGGAGGATCTTGACCACGCTGACCGGCTCGCCGCCGTCGTAGCGCAGGCCGGTCTCGGCGATCCAGAGGTCGCCGGCCCCCCGGAGCTCCCGCGGCTCGAAGTCGAGCCGGGCCGGGTACCGCTGGCGCCAGGCGGTGATGTTGTCCCGGCCCCGGAACCGCTCCCCCGACTGGGGGAACTCCAGCACCGTCTCGTCGGTGTAGACCTCGGCCGCCTTGTCCTCGTTGGGCCCGCCGGTGTAGGTCCACTGCATCACCAGCAGGTCGCGGACTTCCTGGTAGTTCATCGGGTGCTCCTGGTCGCTTCGGGGGCGAGGGCGGGGATGACGGCCGCGATCTCGCCGGGGACGGGCTCGAGGTCGACGATCGGCAGCTCGCGCTCCAGGTAGGCCGGGTCGAGGGCGCGGTGGCCGGTGACCCGGGCGATGGGGGAGAGCAGGGCGAAGAGGGCCCGCTGGAGCGGCTGGGGCGGGCGGGTGAAGCGCATGGTGTCGGCGAACTCCCGGGCCAGCACGGCGGCGTGCAGCGGCCGGGGCCGGCCGTCGGCGTCGGTCCGGCCGTCCTGGGCGGTCAGGAAGAGCTGGCGGATCAGCTGGACCAGGCGCTCGCCCGGCTGGACCTCGACGACCAGGCGGACCTCCTCGTCGGTCGGGTTCCAGAACTCGTGGGGAACGCCGGGGGCGACCTGGACCCGGGTCCCGGGTCCGGCGTCGAGCACCCGGCCGCCGTGGCGGACGGCCAGGCGGCCCCGGACGGGGGTGAACGCCTCGGTGGCGACGGGGTGGACGTGCTCGCCGGCCACCTTCCCCCCGGGGCGCAGGTAGAGGTCGACGACCAGCAGGTGGCCGTTGGCCTCGCTGGGCGGGACCCGCACGACCCCGCGCTCCCCGGTGACCGGGTTCTCGTACAGCTCGCCGACGTTGGCTGCCGGGAGGTTCACCGCATGCTCCTCATGGTGGTGGTGGCCGGGAAGGTCGAGCCGGTAGGCCAGGATCGGGACGGGCCGGACCCCGGCCAGGTCGAGCCGGCTGGTGACGTCGAAGTCGTGGGCGGGGTCGCGGCGGAACCCGGCCGCCTCGTAGATGGCGACCGCGGCGGCCATGAACTCGGCCGTGTGCAGGCACAGCACGGGCGCCCCGGCGGCCCGGGCCCGTTCCAGGCAGGTTCCGAGCAGCGCCCGCCCGATCCCCAGCCCCCGGATCCGGGGCTCGACCCCGAGGGCCCGCAGCCCGGCCCAGCCGGCCGGCCAGCCCAGCTCCTCCCGGCTTGCGTCGGGATAGAAGGTGACCGTGCCCACGACCCGCCCGCCGTGCTCGGCGACCAGCACCTCCCCGGCCCCGGTCCGGGCCTCGACGTCGAGGATGTCGGTCAGGTAGCGCCCGAACACGGCCGGCGGCAGCGCCGCCGCGTACTCCTGGTAGGCCGCCAGCAGCACACGCCGAACGGCCGGCAGGTCGGAAGGCCCGGCATCACGGACCTCGACCCCGGTGAGATGAAGCGATGACATGATCCGCGACCGTAGCCGCCCCCGGACGCGCCCACATCGGCAACCGTTGCCTATCTTGGCGGGTGCGAACTCCACCCGCCGGTGGGCGCCCCTCACCCCACCCGCCGGTGGGCGCCCCTCACCCCACCCGCCGGTGGACAGGTCAGAGCCCCACCCGCCGGTGGATGGGGCCCCTACCGGGAGGGTAGCCGAGGCCGGGAAGGGGAGCGAACGGCTGTCCACAGCCCCACGCAACACCCGCACCACCCACTCCAACCCCAACTGCTGTGCCCCTGGTTTGGTGGAGGCGGGTG
>CALGFH010000127.1 GCA_937881255.1 uncultured Actinomycetes bacterium | reverse complement strand
CTGCTGGTCGGCTTCGGCCCCGGCGGCCCCGCGGCCGTCGACGGCGGCCAGTTCCTTGAGCCACAGGCCGTCCAGGCGGTCCAGCAGCCGCCGGAACTCCAGGACCCGCTCGGCCCGGGCCGCGTCACTGAGCCGGTCCAGGTCTCGGGCGGCCAGCCGGTCCAGGACCACGGTCAGCTCGGCCAGGTCGTCCAGGTGCCCGGGAGGAGGCGGGCTTGGCGGCTGGTTCGAATGGGTGTTCGAGTCCATGGCGGCAACCTATCAAGCCCCTCACCAAAGGCAAGCACCAACGACAAGGTTGTGGACAAGTTCCTGCCGCGATCTCATCGGGCCAACCAGCAACGGGGAGGCCGGCTTCACCGTGTTCACATGATGATCGGACGGGCGGGCTCAGCTGGTCTTGGGGTGCCAGGCGAGTGCATGGGGCCCGACCAACCGGGTCACCGAGCCAGGCATGAAAATGGGGCCCGACCCACCGTGTCAGCAACGGTGCGGGGTCCGACCCACCGTGCCAGGTGCGTGCGTGGAGCCCTTCTGGGAGGGAAGCCGGGACCCGGGAGGGGTGCTGGGGGTTGTCCACAGGCCCTAAACTGCCTGTATGCGCCGACCGCCGCCCGGCTACCGCCGGGGAGCTCGCCCGATCTACCCGGGCGTGTTCAAGATGCTCATCTACGGGTTCATCCTCTGGGCCCTGGCCCTGCTCGGGATCGAGCTGCCGTTCGAGCTGCCGCGGCTGCTCTTCGTGGTCCTCCAGGTGCTGGTGATCTGGCTCCTGTGGAAGGGCGTCAAGGCGGCCAGGCGCGCCCCCACCAACCACGTGCGGCTGTTCAGCGCCCAGGAGAACTGGGTCAACGCGTTCGCCCTGCAGGCCCTGATCCTGTTCCTCTGGTAGCGGTCCGGGCCCTGGCCAGCCCGCGGGGGAGGGCGGCGAGCAGCCGTGGGGTGATCCTCGCCTGGCCGAGGCCGAGCTCGACCAGGGTGTCGAACAGGCGCGGCGAGCCGGCGGCGGCGCCGAGGCCGGCCTCGGCCAGGGCCGGGGCGTGGATCGCCCTGGCCAGGACGGCGGCGTGGCGCAGGTGGCGGCCGAGGGCCTTGGCCAGCAGGCGCCGGTAGGCGGCCAGCGGGTCGTCGGGCTCGGTCAGGGCGGCCCGGGCGGCCAGCCGGCCCGAGGCCAGGGCGTAGTAGATCCCCTCGCCCGACAGCGGGTTGACCAGCGAGGCGGCGTCCCCGGCGAGCAGGACCCGGCCCCGCCCGGGCGGCGGCCGGAACGACGAGAACGGCAGGTGGTGGGCGCGCAGGCTGGCCGGGTCGGGCTCGGCCCAGGGGAGCAGGTCGTGCAGACGCCGGTGCAGCTCGGCCCGATCGCCGTGGAAGCGGCTGCGCAGCAGCCCGTAGCCGACGTTGGCCACCCCGGTGCCGGTCGGGAACGACCAGACATAGGCCGGCCAGCCCTCGGCCACCCAGGCGATCAGCTGCTCGGGACGGCCCGCCGGGGCGGGCGCGTAGCCGCGCACGGCGATGGCCAGGGCCCGGTCCGGGTTGGAGGCGACCCCGAGCAGCCGCCGGATGGTCGAGTTGGCCCCGTCGGCCCCGACGACCACCCGGGCGGCCAGCTCGCCGTCGACCGTCACCAGCCCGTCGTGCTGCTCCAGCCGGCGCACGCTGGCCCGGCGCAGCTGGGCCCCGGCGGCCGTGGCCGCCTCGACCAGGCGGGCGTCGAGCACCGACCTCGGGATCACGTAGTTGGGCCGGGCCGGGTCGCCGGCCACCTCCATCCCGCGGGGGGAGCGCAGCCGCAGCCCGCGGATCGGCGGGTACCCCTCCAGCACCCCGGCCGCGCCCAGCGCCTCCAGCTCGTCGACGGCGTGCGGGCCGAGCCCGTCGCCGCACGCCTTGTCCCGTGGGAAGTCGGCCTTGTCGACCAGCGCCACCGAGGCGCCCGGGCGCAGGCGCCTGGCCTCGAGGGCCGCGGCGGCCCCGGCCGGCCCGGCGCCGACCACCACCAGGTCGAAGCGGGTCCTGGTCAGCTCAGGAGGCGTCGGCGGCCGCCACCCTGGTGGCCGGCTGGCCGCAGCGGCAGTCCCAGACCTCGGGGACCTCGGCCTCGGCCGCGAACGGCACCGAGATCACGTGCTCCCGGGTACAGAGGTAGGTGACGACCTGGCGGGGCGCATAGGCGCTCGAAGGCGCCCGGAGCCGGTCGAACTCCGCCGGAAGCGGGTGCGGGCCGTCGTCCATCGCCACTCCTCCTCGCTCTGCTGATCCTAAGTATTGCGCTGTCGTCTCTACTGCTGTCAATCCACTCAACCCGGTCTAGACCGGGGCCACCTCGGAGGTGCAGAAGGCGCACCGCCGGGCGTCGATCGGGATCTCGGAGATGCACTGGGGGCACTTGCGGGTGCTGGGGTCGGGGGACTCACGGCGGTTGGCCAGCTCCATCAGCCGGTTGATGGGCTTGACCACGAAGAAGAACACCACCAGGGCGACCGTGATGAAGGCCAGCAGCACGTTCAGGAAGTGGCCGTAGCGGAACACCGACCCGTTGATGGTGAAGGTGAGGTCGTTGAAGTCGGGCTGGCCGAAGATGGCCGCGACCAGCGGGGTCAGCAGGTCGGCGACGGCGGCCTGGACGACCGCGGCGAAGGCGGCCCCGATGACGATCCCGACGGCCAGGTCGACGACGTTGCCTCGAAGCAGGAACTGCTTGAACTCGGTGCCCCAGGAGCGCATGCGGCGGTCCTCCTTCAGCGGCGGCGTTTCCCCCCTCGGGCGCGCATGGTAACCGCAACCGGTAGGATCGGGTCCATGCGTCACCGTTTCGCCCTCCTTGCCCTGCTCGCAGCCCTGGTCCTCGCCGTCGCGGGCTGTACCGGGGACCCGCCCTCCGGCTCCGGCTCCGGCGTCCCGTCGACCACCGCCGACGCCGGGCCCGACCCGACCACGGCCCCGCCGACCACCCGCAAGGCGAGCCCGGAGACGACCCGCCAGGCCCCCAACGGCGTGATCCCGGCCTCCGAGCGCCAGCCGGCCCCCGACATCCAGGTCACCGCCTTCGACGGCCGCACGATCACCCTCGGAGGCTTCCGAGGCCAGCCCGTGGTGGTGAACTTCTTTGAATCCTGGTGAGTGGTGTGCCGGGCTGAGCAGCCCGGCCTCGGGCAGGTTGCCCGGGAGTACAAGGGCCAGGTCCAGTTCTTCGGCGTCTCCTACAACGACACCGTGATCGAGGGCCGCAAGTTCCAGCAGGAGTTCGAGGTCCCCTACCCGCTGGCCAACGACGCCAGCGGCCGGACCTGGGCCGCCTACCGGGTTCCGTACCAGCCGGTCACCGTGGTCGTGGACGAGCGCGGCCGGGTGGCCAGGCGCTTCGACGGCGGGATCGAGCCCGAGCAGCTGGCCCCGGTGCTGGAGTACCTGGTCGGCAGCTAGTGGTGGACGGCGGATCCGTTCCGGTCCTCGACGCCTACCCGGCGGCGGTGACCGCGGGGCTGACCCGGGTGCTCGGGCCGGCGCTGGTCGGGGTCTACCTGCACGGGTCGGGCGCGCTCGGCGGCTGGTCGGCCGAGCGCAGCGACGTCGACCTGCTCGGGGTGGTCGCCCGGCCGCTGGAGCGGCGGGCCAAGCGGGTCATCTCGGCCCGCCTCAACCATCCCAGCCTGACCTGCCCGGTGCCCGCCGGGCTGGAGCTCAGCCTGGTCACGGCGGCGGTCGCCGCCGACCCGCCGAGGCGGCCGCCGTTCGAGCTGCACGTGAACACCGGGCCGTCGCCCCACACGCACCTGGGCGGCCCGGCCGCCACCGACCCTGACCTGCTGCTCCACTTCGCCGTCTGCCGCCGGGCCGGCGTCGCCGTGGCCGGGCCCGACCCGGTCGAGGTGTTCGCCGAGCCGCCGCGGGCCTGGCTGCTGGAGCGGGCCGCCGCCGAGCTGCGCTGGGCGGTCCGCCACGGCACCTTCGCCTACCGGGTGCTGACCGCCTGCCGGGCCTGGCGCTACCTGGAGGACGACGTCCTCGGGGCCAAGGCCGAGAGCGGCCGCTGGGCCCGGCTCCGCCTCGCCGAAGGATCGGAGGAGGTCCCGCCGGGCGCGGCGGCCCTGGTCGACGCCGCCGTGGCCGCGCAGCTGGGCCACGCCCCGGTGCCGGCCGCCGCCGCCGACCTGGCCGCCGCCGACCGGTTCGTGGCCGCCGTCCTGGAGCGCTTCGGTGGGGCCGGCGCTTGAAGGTCGCATCCAGGAGCAGCGTCTTCCTGTGGATGACCGTCGGGGTGCTGGCCATCTCGACCTCGCCGATCCTGATCCGGGTGGCCGCCATGCCGGCGCTGGCCCTGGCCTTCTGGCGCTGCCTGATCGGGGCGGCGGTGCTGGCCCCGTTCGCCTCCCGGCGCCAGGTCGGCTGGCTGGACCGGGCCGAGCTGGCCCGGCTGGCCGCCTCCGGGGTGTTCCTGGCCGTCCACTTCGCCCTCTGGAACGCCTCCCTCGGCCTGACCACCGTGGCCGCCGCGACCACCCTGGTCAGCTGCGCGCCCCTGTTCGTGGGCCTGGGGTCGGTCTTCCTCGGGGAGCCGCCCAGCGGCCGCGCCTGGGCCGGGATCGTCCTGGCCACCGCCGGGGCGGTGGTGATCGGGGCCGGCGACGCCGCCGGCTTCGGCGGAGGCACCGACGCGCTCTGGGGCGACGTGCTGGCCTTCGCGGGGGCGCTGGCCATGGCCGCCTACCTGCTCCTGGGGCGGGTGGCCAGGCAGCGGCTGCCGGTCTCGACCTATGCCGCCTCGGTCTACGGGGTGGCCGCGGCCGTGCTGCTGCCGGCCTGCCTGCTCACCGGGGCCAGTCTCGGGGGCTACCAGGCGACCGCCTGGCTGGCCCTGGCCGGGGTGGTGGTCGGCCCCCAGCTGCTCGGCCACACCGTGTTCAACGGCCTGCTGGCCAGTGTCAGCGCCTCCGTGGTGGCGGTGGTCATGCTGCTCGAGCCGGTCATCGCCACCGTCCTCGCCTGGTGGCTGTTCGGCGAGCTGCCCGGCCCCTCGCTGTGGGCCGGCGCCCCCATGGTGCTGGCCGGGGTGTGGCTGGCAACGACCGGCTCGCGACGGATGTAGGCTGCTGCTGAACCTTCCACAGGAAGCGGAAAGCGAGCCGAAGATCATGCCGGGAACCATCCTCGTCGGCAGCCAGTGGGGTGACGAGGGCAAGGGCAAGGCCACCGACCTGCTGGCCGACAAGATGGACGTGGTCGTCCGCTACCAGGGCGGCAACAACGCCGGGCACACGGTGATCGTCGAGGGCAGGACCTTCAAGCTCCACCTGGTCCCCAGCGGCATCCTCTACCCGCACGTCACCCCGGTGATCGGCGACGGCATGGTGGTCGACCCCGGGACCCTGCTGGCCGAGCTGGCCGCCCTCGACGCCCAGGGCATCGCCACCGGCAAGCTGCTCATCTCGGCCAACGCGCACCTGATCATGCCCTGGCACAAGGAGCTGGACAAGCTCACCGAGCGCTGGCTGGGCCGCCAGCGGATCGGCACCACCGGCCGGGGCATCGGCCCCACCTACGCCGACAAGGTCGGCCGCCTCGGCATCCGCGTCCAGGACCTGCTCGACCCGGGGATCCTGGCCAAGAAGGTCGAGGCCGTGCTCCGCGAGCGCAACCCGCTGCTGGCCAAGGTCTACAACCGGCTGCCCCTGGACGCCGAGGCGATCGTCGAGGAGTACGCCACCTACGCCGAGGCCCTGCGGCCCCGGATCGCCGACACCTCGCTGTACGTCTGGAACGCGCTCCGCGAGGGCAAGCAGGTGCTGTTCGAGGGCGCCCAGGCGACCCTGCTCGACGTCGACCACGGCACCTACCCGTTCGTGACCTCGTCCTCGCCGGTGGCCGGGGGCGCCCTCTCCGGGGCCGGGGTCGGGCCCGGCTGGATCGAGCGGGTCATGGGCATCGCCAAGGCGTACGTGACCAGGGTCGGGGCCGGCCCGTTCCCCACCGAGGCCGCCGAGGACGAGGCCGAGGCGCTGCGGGCGGCCGGCGACGAGTTCGGCACCACCACCGGCCGGCCGCGCCGCTGCGGCTGGCTGGACACGGTCGGGCTGCGCTACGCGGCCAGGGTCAACGGGCTCACCGAGCTGTTCGTGACCAAGCTGGACGTGCTCTCGCGCCTGGAGCGGATCCCGGTGGCCGTCGCCTACCGGGTCCACGGCGAGGTGACCGAGGACTGGCCCATGACCCAGACCGAGATCCACCACGCCGAGCCGGTCTACGAGCAGTTCGAGGGCTGGCGGGAGGACATCAGCGGCGTGACCCGGCTCGAGGACCTGCCCCGCGCGGCCAGGGTGTACGTCGACGCCGTCGAGAAGCTGGGCGGCGTGCCGGTCACGGCCGTCGGCGTCGGTCCCGGCCGGGAGCAGACCCTGCTCAGGGGTATCGGAGAGGAGTGACGATGCGGATCGCGGTCGTCGGCAGCGGCGGGCGCGAGCACGCCCTGCTGGCAACGCTGGCCCAGAGCCCGGAGGTGGACAGGCTGTTCGCCGTGCCCGGCAACGCCGGCACGGCCGAGGTGGCCGAGAACGTCCCAGGGGTCGGCGCCACCGACGCGGCCGGGCTGGCCAGCTTCGCCGAGGCCAAGCGGGTCGACCTCACCATCATCGGCCCCGAGCAGCCGCTGGTCGCCGGGGTCGCCGACGAGTTCCTGGACCGCGGCCTGCCGGTCTTCGGCCCGACCGCGGCGGCGGCCCGCATCGAGGGCTCCAAGGCGTTCGCCAAGGAGGTCATGGCCGCCGCCGGGGTGCCGACGGCCCGCTCCGAGAGCTTCACCGACCCGGCCGCGGCGATCGCCGCCCTGGATGACTTCGGGCCGCCCTGGGTGGTCAAGGCGGATGGGCTGGCCGCCGGCAAGGGCGTGACCGTGACCGGCGACCACGCCGCCGCCCGGGCGGCCGTCGAGGCCGCCCTGGTCGGCAAGGTCCACGGCGAGGCCGGCCAGACCATCCTGCTCGAGGAGTTCCTGGAGGGGCCGGAGGCCAGCGTGTTCGCGGTCACCGACGGCCGCACCGTGCTCCCCCTGGCCCCGGCCCGCGACCACAAGCGGGTCGGCGACGGCGACACCGGCCCCAACACCGGCGGCATGGGCGCCTTCTCGCCCCTGCCCGACGTCGACGACGACCTGGTCGAGGAGATCCGCCGGACCGTGCTCGAGCCGACCGTGGCCGAGCTGGGCCGCCGAGGCGCCCGCTACCAGGGCCTGCTCTACGCCGGCCTGACCCTGACCCCCGCCGGCCCCAGGGTGCTCGAGTTCAACTGCCGCTTCGGCGACCCCGAGACCCAGGTCATCCTGCCCCGCATGACCAGCGACCTGGCCGACCTGGTCTGGGCGGCGGCCGAGGGCACCCTGTCGGGGTGCAAGGTCTCCTGGGACCCGCGGGCCGGTGTCACGGTGGTCCTGGCTGCCGGCGGCTACCCCGGCTCCTACCGCACCGGCCTGGAGGTCGAGGGCCTCCAGGCGGCCGCGGCCCGTCCCGGGATCCACCTGTTCCACGCCGGGACGGCGCTCGACCCGGACGGGCGGGTCCGCACCGCCGGCGGGCGGGTGCTCGGGGTCACCGCCCTCGGCGACGACCTGGCCGACGCCAGGGCCCGGGCCTACCAGGCCGCCGAGCTGGTCCAGTTCGGCGGCGCCCACTACCGCCGCGACATCGCCGCGCCACCACCGTGACCCCGATCCTGCCCTACTGCCGGGTCCCGATCGTGGTCCGCGAGTCCAACGCCGCCGCCCCCGAGGTGGCCAGGCGGGTCACCGAGCTGATCGCCGCCAAGCGTCCCGGGGCCGTGGCCGAGCACGTCGGCAGCTCGGCCGTTCCCGGCCTGGCCGGCAAGGGCACCGTCGACCTGCTGCTGCCGACCCCTTCCGAGGAGATCCCGGCCGTCACCGACGACCTGCTCGCCCTCGGCTTCCAGCGCCAGGCGGTGGCCACGGCGTTCCCGCCGACCCGCCCGATGCTCCAGGGGATCATCCGCCACGGGGACACCTCGTTCCGGGTCCACATCCACGTCGTCCCGGCCGACAGCCCCGAGGTGCCGGCCCTGCGCGGCTTCCGCGACGCCCTGCTGGCCGACCCTGATCTACGAACGGAGTACGCGCGCCTCAAGCGGACGATCGTCGACGGCGGGACGGTCGACTCGGTGGCCTTCTCCAAGGCCAAGCACGCCTGGATCGTGGCCACCCTCGAACGGCTCGGTCTGGTCGAGAACGCCGAGGAGGCCGAAGTCGGGAGGCTTCCCTAGTTCCGTTCTAGAATGCCCCACCAGTGATCGATCAAGGAGCGTTCATGCCGCCAAGGGTTGGGATCGTGCTCGGCTCGACCTCGGACGAGGAGAAGGCCAAGACCGCGGCGGTCATGCTGGAGAAGTTCGGCGTCGAGTACGAGCTGGAGGTGCTGAGCGCCCACCGCGACCCCCGCCGGGTGGCCGACTACGGGGCCAGCGCCGTCGACCGCGGGCTCCAGGTGATCATCGCCGCCGCCGGCAAGGCGGCCGCCCTGCCCGGGGTGCTGGCCGCCCACACCACCCTGCCGGTGATCGGGCTGCCGATCTACACCCCGCAGCTGGCCGGCCAGGACTCGCTGTTCTCGATCGTGCAGATGCCCTCGGGGGTGCCGGTGGCCGCCGTCGGCCTGGACGCCGCCGCCAACGCCGGCATCCTGGCCGTGCAGATCCTGGCCGTCGGCGACGCCCGGCTCCGCCTCCAGCTGCAGGAGTTCAAGGACCAGCTGGCCGAGGGTCTCCGGCTGTAACGCCATGATCCCCCGGTACACGCTCCCCGAGATGGGCGCCATCTGGAGCGAGGCGACCCGCTTCCGGCTGTTCGTCGAGGTCGAGCTGGCCGTGGTCAGGGCCAGGGCCCGCCGGGGGCTGGTGCCGCCGGCCGACCTGGCCGCCATCGAGGAGGCCCCGGCCCCCTCCTCCGAGCGGGTCCACCAGCTCGACAACGAGCTGCACCACGACGTGATCGCCTTCCTGACGGCGTACGGGGAGGGGGTCGGCGAGGCGGCCCGGCACGTCCACTACGGCATGACCTCCTCCGACCTGCTCGACACCACCCTGGCCCTGCAGCTCACCCGGGCCTGCGACCTGCTCGCCCGGCGGCTGGACCGGCTGATCGCGGCCGTCCGCGACCGTGCCCTTGAGCACCGCGACACCCTCTGCCTTGGCCGCACCCACGGGGTGGCGGCCGAGCCGACCACCTTCGGCCTCAAGCTGGCCGGCCACGCCTTCGCCTTCGACCGCGACCGGCGCCGGCTGGCCGCCGCCCGGGACGCGGTCGCCGTCGGCACCATCTCGGGCGCGGTCGGCACCTACGCCAACCTGCCGGCCGAGATCGAGGCCGAGGTGCTGGAGGAGCTGGGGCTCGCCCCCGAGCCGGCCCCGACCCAGGTGGTGGCCCGCGACCGCCACGCCGAGCTGCTGACGGCCATGGCCGTGGCCGGGGCCGACATCGAGCGCCTGGCCACCGAGGTCCGCCACCTCCAGCGCACCGAGGTCCGGGAGGCCGAGGAGCCGTTCGCCGAGGGCCAGAAGGGCTCGTCGGCCATGCCCCACAAGCGCAACCCGATCGTGGCCGAGCGCCTGGCCGGCATGGGCCGGCTGCTGCGCGGCTACGCCCTGGCCGGGCTGGAGGACGTCGCCCTCTGGCACGAGCGCGACATCTCCCACTCGGCCGTCGAGCGGGTCGCCCTGCCCGACGCCTGCTGCGTGCTCGACTACGCCCTGGAGCGGGCCCACTGGCTGGTCGCCGGGCTGCGCGTCTCCCCGGAGCGGATGCGGGCCAACCTGGATGCGTCCGGCGGGCTCGCCGGGTCCTCGGCCGCCCTGCTGGCCCTGGTCGACGCCGGCTGGGCCCGGGAGGACGCCTACGCCAGCGTGCAGCGGGCGGCCATGGCCGCCTGGGAGGGCAAGGGCGGCTTCCGCGACCTGCTCCTGGCCGAGCCGGGCGTGGCCGACGCGCTGGCCGCGCGCGACCTGGACGCCGCCATCGACCCGGCCCGGTTCGTGGACGGGGCCGGCCCCGTGTTCGAGCGACTGGAGGCACTGCGGTGAGCGAGCTCACAGCTCCGGAGGGGCTGCGGCATCTCGGCTCCGGAAAGGTCCGCGACCTCTACGAGGTCGACGACGACCACCTGCTGCTGGTGGCCAGCGACCGCATCTCGGCCTTCGACGTGGTCCTCGACGACCCGGTGCCCGGCAAGGGCGAGGTGCTGACCGCCCTGACCGTGTTCTGGCTGGACCTGTTCCACGACCTGGTCCCCAACCACCTGGCCGGCTGGCGCGCGTCCGAGCTGCCGCCGTCGGCCCGCCACCTGGCCGGCCGGGCCATGCTGGTCCGGCGGCTGGAGATGGTGCCGTTCGAGTGCGTGGCCCGCGGCTACCTGGTCGGCTCGGGCTGGAAGGACTACCAGGCCACCGGGGCCGTCTGCGGCATCCCCCTGCCGCCCGGGCTGCGCCAGGCCGACCGGCTGCCCGAGCCGATCTTCACCCCGGCCACCAAGGCCGAGACCGGCCACGACGAGAACGTCTCCGAGGCCCAGGTGGCCGAGGCCCTCGGCCCCGAGCTGTCCGGCCGCCTGCGCGACCTCACCCTCGAGGTCTACCGCCGGGGCGCCGAGCATGCGGCCAGGCGCGGCATCCTGCTGGCCGACACCAAGCTCGAGTTCGGCCGCCACGACGGCCAGGTGGTGCTGGCCGACGAGGTCCTCACCCCCGACTCGTCCCGCTTCTGGCCGGCCGGCGGCTGGTCGCCCGGCCACTCCCCGCCGTCGTTCGACAAGCAGTACGTCCGCGACTGGCTCCAGGACCACGCCTGGGACCAGCAGCCCCCGGCCCCGCCCCTTCCACCCGACGTGGTCGCCGGCACGGCCGCCCGCTACCGCGAGGCCTACGAGCGCCTCGCCGGCCGCCCCCTCGACAACTGGCTGGCCGAGGCCCGGAGCTAGAGCACCGGTCAAGTATCCGGGGTTGAGGCGATTGCGTGGTCGCCGTGGGCGGCGCGCAACGGTCCCTGGCTGCACGAACGGCCTGGCACTGCATGCGGCGCCGGATGCATGACCACTGCTCTAGGGGACCAGCCGGTAGAACCGCCAGTCGCCGGCCTCGACACCGAGCACCTCGGTGCGGCGGAAGCCCGCAGCCTCCGCGTAGCGGGCGAGCGTGGCCGGGCGCATGACCGCGCCGGTCGCGGCCGTCCCCGGGTCGCCCATGGCGCCCGGCAGGCAGGAGACGACGCTCCAGCCGTAGGCGCGCCGGTCCCCGTCGGGCGCCGGGGCGGTGAACTCGTCCTCGACCCGCTCGTCGGCGATCACCACCGACCCGTCCTCGGCGAGCATGGCCCGGGCGGCGGCAAGGGCCTCCACCGGCCGGGACATGTCGTGCAGGGCCTCGAAGATCGTCACCAGGTCGTAGCGGCCGGGCAGGTCCGGGTCGGCGGCGTCCACGACCGCGAACCGCACCCTGGCCGCGACCTCGGTCCCCTGGGCGTTCTCGGTCGCGGCGGCGACCACGTCGGGGTCGAGGTCGAAGCCGTCCACCGTGATCGCCGGGTACGCCCTGGCCATGGCGATGCTCGACCAGCCGGTCCCGCAGGCCACGTCGGCCACCCGGGCCGGCGGTCCCGCGCGCAGGCGCCGGTCGACCTCCGGGATCGCCGGCAGCCACCGGCTGCCGAGCAGGTTGACGAACAGTGCCCGGTTGAACTCGGCCCGGCCCTCGGGCGCCCAGGGCAGCGGCGGCGGGGCGCCGCCGTGCCGGAACGCCTCGACCAGGTCGGGCAGCGGCCGCGCCGCCCGGACCGCCTCGACCCCCCGGTAGGCCTCGTAGCGCACGTCGTCCGGGTCGGCCAGGACCGGGAGGTGCTCCGGCGGCATCCGGTAGCGGCGCTCCAGCGGCCCGGCCGCCGGGTCGTCGACCGCCAGCAGCCCGCTGGCCGCGTGCTGCTCCAGCCACTCCCGGACGTAGCGCTCGACCGTGCCCGTCCGGCCGGCCAGCTCCGCCGAGGTCGCCGGCCCGCCCTCGGCCAGCGCCCGGTACAGGCCGAGCCGTTCGCCCAGGTAGACGGTGCAGAGCTCGAGCGCGGCGAGGGTCGCCTGGCGCAGGCGCGAGGTCAGCGCCGCCGCCGGGTCGGGCGCCGGGCCAGGGGGAGGGTCAGCGCTCGTCGGAGCCCTCCTCCTCGTGGAGCCGGCTGACGAAGCGCTCGCGCAGGAGGCGCTTGGAGAACTTGCCGGTGGCGGTCATGGGGATCTCGTCGACGAACTCGACCCGCTCGGGCAGCCACCACTTGGGGAACTTGCCGGCCACCGAGGCGACCACCTCGGCCTCGCCGACCTCCGAGCCGGGCTTGCGGACGACCACGGCCAGGGGGCGCTCGCCCCAGCGCTCGTCGGGGACGGCGATGACCGCCGCCTGGGCGACCTCGGGGTGGCCCATCAGGGCGTTCTCCAGCTCGACGCTGGAGATCCACTCGCCGCCGGACTTGACCAGGTCCTTGGTCCGGTCGACCACGTGCAGGTAGCCGGCCTGGTCGACGGTGGCGACGTCGCCGGTGTGGTACCAGCCGTCGACGAAGGTCTGGGCCGAGCGCGGGTCGTCCAGATACTCCGAGGCGATCGAGGGGCCGCGCAGCCGCAGCTCGCCCATGGACTTGCCGTCGGCCGGGACCTCGTCGCCGTCGGCGTCCACCACCCGCTGCTCCAGGCCGGGGACGAGCAGGCCCTGCTTGGCCTTGTAGCCGTAGCGGGCCTCGACGGGCAGGTCGTCCATGCCCGACTTGAGCCGCGAGAAGTGGGTCACCGGGGTGGCCTCGGTCATCCCGTAGGCGTGCACGAACTCGACCCCGTGACGCTCCTCGTAGGCCCGGATCATCGAGACCGGGGCGGCCGAGCCGCCGCAGATGATCCGCTGCAGCGGCCCCAGGTCGCCGCCGTCGGACTCCAGCAGCTGGAGGATGCCGAGCCAGACCGTCGGCACCCCGGCCGAGACGGTCACGCCCTCGTCGCGGATCAGCCGCAGGTAGTCGGCCGGGGTCGGGGCCGGGCCGCCGTACACCTGGCCGGCCCCGAACCAGGTGGCCGCGAACGGCATCCCCCAGGCGTTGACGTGGAACATGGGCACGATCGGGAGGAGCACGTCCCGCTCGGAGATGGCGGCCGTGTCCACCAGCCCGACGACCAGCGAGTGCAGGTAGAGCGCGCGGTGGGAGTAGGCGACGCCCTTGGGGTTGCCGGTGGTGGCCGAGGTGTAGCAGATGCCGGCGGTCTGCCGCTCGTCCAGCTCCGGCCAGGCGGTCATCGGGGCCGAGCGCTCGACCAGGTCCTCGTAGCCGTGCTCGGCCCCGAAGCCCAGGTCCGGCCGCTGGCCGTCGTCGCCGTCCAGGACCAGCACGTGCTCGACGGTGTCGAGGCCGGGCAGCACCGGCCCGATCGCCGGGGCCAGCTCGGCGTCGCAGACCAGCACCTTGTCCTTGGCGTGGTTGACGATGTAGGCGAGCTGGTCGCCACCCAGGCGGATGTTCAAAGTGTGGTAGCTGGCCCCCATCAGGGCGGCCGCGAAGTAGACCTCCAGGTGCCGGTCGTGGTTCCAGCAGAAGGTCGCCACCCGGTCGCCGGGCCCGACCCCCAGGTCGCGCAGCCCACCGGCCAGCCTGGCCACCCGCTCGGCCCATTCCCCATAGGTCGTCCGCCGCACCCCGCCCGGCAGCCTGGTCACCAGCTGCCTGCCCGGGAACAGGGCCTGGGCCCGCTGGTAGATGGTCCGGACGGTGAGCGGGTAGTCCATCATCGCGCGGACCTCCTCACTGGCGGCTTCCCAGATGCTACCGTCCCGCCCGGGAGGAGATGGCGTGGAGCTGTACCTGGTCAGACACGGCGAGACCGAGTGGTCGCGAGCGCGCCGGCACACCGGCCGCACCGACCTGCCCCTCAGCCCGGCCGGCGAGGCCGAGGCCAGGGCGCTGGGCCGGCACCTGCGCGGCCTGGAGGTCGACCGGGTCCTGTCCAGCCCGCTGACCCGGGCCGCCTCCACGGCCAGGCTGGCCGGGTTCGGCGACCGCCTCGAGGCCACCGACACCCTGCTCGAGGTCGACTACGGCGACTACGAGGGCCTGACCACCCCCGAGATCCGCGCCTCCCGCCCCGGCTGGGACCTGTTCCGCGACGGCTGCCCCGGCGGCGAGACGGCCGAGGACGCCGCCGCCCGGGCCCGGGCCCTGCTGGACGGCCTGACCGACGCCGATGGCCGCGTCATGCTGTTCTCCCACGGCCACCAGCTCCGCATCCTCACCGCCTGCTACCTGGGCCTCCCCCCCGACGCGGCCCGGCACCTGTTCCTCGGCACGGCCAGCCTCTCGGTCCTCGGCATCGAGCACGAATGGCCCGCCATCCTCCTCTGGAACGAGCAGGAGGGCTCCGGCGCCCACACCGCCGAGTCCGGCACCACCGGCTGGCGCGGCGTCCCCGCCCCCGTTCCCGGGCGGCCGGCCGCCGGCCCCGGGCCGGACCAGGGATGACCGGGCTCCTGGGCGACCCGGCCCGGGCCGCGGCGGTGACCGCCGCCCGGGCCCGGATCGAGCCTGGCATGACCATCGGCCTCGGGTCGGGCCGGGCCGTGTTCGCCCTGGTCGACCTGCTGGCCACCACCTGGCCGGGCCCGCGCCCGCTGCGGGCGGTCGCCGCCTCGGCCAGGACCGAGGCCAGGGCCAGGGCGGCCGGCGTCGAGCTGGTCGGCCTCGACGAGGACCGCACCCTCGACCTGGCCGTCGACGGCGCCGACGAGGTCGACCCCGCCCTCCGCCTCCTCAAGGGCGGCGGCGGCGCCCTCCTCCGCGAGAAGCTGGTGATCGCCGCCGCCCGTCACGTGGTGATCGTCGCCGAGTCCCCCAAGCTCGTCCCCCACCTCGGCGCCACCAAGGCCCTGCCCGTCGAGGTCGTCCGGTTCGCCTGGCCCGCCACCCGCTCCCGCCTCCTCACCCTCCTCCCCACCGCCACCCTCCGCCCCACCCCCGAAGGCCCCCCCTTCATCACCGACGAGGGCCACCACCTCCTCGACTGCACCCTCCCTGCCACCACCGACCTCCCCACCCTGGCCACCACCCTCAAGTCCACCCTCGGCGTGGTCGACCACGGCCTCTTCATCGACCAGGCCGATGAGGTTCTCGTCGGCCACCCCGACGGGTCGGTCCAGTTCCTCCACCGCTGACGCTGCCCGCAACCCAGGGGTGTGGACAACCCGGAGCACCGGGCATGTGGGGTAGCTAGCTTCGCTGCCGTGTTCCCTTCGATGAAGGCACGGCAACTGCTGGCCGTTCTCAGCCGCCCACCATTGCGGTACCGCGTCGTCCGTCAGACCGGCTCGCACCGGCTGCTGCGATCGGCTGCCGGGTATCCGCCATTGACCTTCGCGTGGCACGATGGAGCCACCGTCGCGCCCGGCCTCGTGCGCAAGGTGCTGGTCCGGCAGGTTGGCCTCTCGGTACAGGAGGCGTTGCGGTGTCTGGGGAAGGCGCGTTGAGCGGTCCGGCGAAGGTCGTCATCGACTATCACCACGAGCCGGAGGGCTGGTGGGCGGACTCGGACGACCTTCCCGGGTTCACCGCGGCCGGGGCGACCTTCGACGAGGTTCGCGAGCTCGCCCATTCGGGGGCGGAGTTCTACCTGGAACGGCCGGTCGAGGTGGAGGACCGCCTTCCCAGCCGCCGCGAGGTCGACGGCTCGTCCTGACCGTCAGGCCCCGGCCCGTTACGTGTTCTTTGGGTCCTGCTCCTGGCGGGCTCGGTTCTCGGCGCGGGCTCGGACGCGGTTCATGACCCAGGTGCCGGGGATGGCGGCGAGGAGGAGGGCGGTGGGGCCCCAGAGGTAGGTGGGGAGGGGGGAGGTGACGAGCATGGCGAGGAGGAGGGAGCCGAGCATGAGGGCGATGTCGCGGGGGCTGCGGAGGGCCTCGCGGAGGAGGGTGGGCATGGAGACCGGGACCG
>CALGFH010000126.1 GCA_937881255.1 uncultured Actinomycetes bacterium | reverse complement strand
TCATCGCCAAGGGCGAAGCGCCCTCACGCATGCGGGTCAACACCGTCCGCTTCAGTCCCGGCGCCCGCACCGCCTGGCACGCCCACGCGGTCGGGCAGACCCTCCACGTCATCGAGGGCATCGGGCTGATCCAGTCCCGCGGCGGTGAGGTCGTCGAGATCCGCCCCGGCCAGACCATCCACACCCCGCCGGATGAGTGGCACTGGCACGGCGCCGCCCCCGAGCACTTCATGGCCCACCTGGCCATGTGGGAGGCTCCCGGCGAAGGCCCCGAGTCGTCATGGGGCGACCACGTGACCGACGAAGAGTACGGCGCCAGGTAGAGGAGTCGCCATGGCCGAGGACCACCCCGGCCCACCCGGGAGCAGCGACCACGAGCACCGACCCGGCCAGCAACCCACCGAACCCTGGGCGTCCCCGCTCCGCCACCCTCCGCATCGCCGGCGTTCGCGGCTGCCGGGCCGCCACGCGAGGCGCTGGAAGGCTTCTGGCGGCGCCTGATCGCCGCGTTCCTGGACTGGCTCCTGATCGGGATCGTCGCCGCCGCCGTCGGCGACCTGTTGGGCGTCGAAGCCCCCACGCCGCCCGCGGCCGACGGCGGCGTCAACTTCCAGCTCGCCGGAACTGGGCCGTACATCCTGGTCGAGCTGGCCTACTTCACCTACTTCCACGCCACCAGCGCCGGCCAGTCGATCGGCAACAAGATCATGGGGATCCGGGTGCTGGACGCCGACACCGGCCGCTCCCTGCCCTATGCCCGGGCGTTCGTCCGGGCCCTCATGAGCAACCTCTCCGCCCTCGCGTGCTTCCTCGGGTTCTTCTGGAGCTGTGGGAGCCCCGCAAGCGGACCTGGCACGACATCGTCGCCAACAGCCTGGTCGTCAGCGCCAGCTTCTACCCACCCGGGGAGTTCGCCCGCCTCGCCCGTTGAGCAACGCTCGCATGCGCCGGGTGGTCGGGTCGTAACGGTCTCGTACCGGTGGGCTGCCATCCTCGGCTGCTGGGAGCCCTGAGCGGTGGCTCGAGGAGCGAATGGTGCGCATGCGGGCGAGGACCAGGACCCTGGTTGCGTGGTCGTTGTGGCTGATCACGTTCGGCTTCTGCGCCGCCGGGCTGGTGGTCACCCTGGTCGTGACCCGACCGCTGACCGCCGCCGTCCTGGCCGACGGGGCCGCGTTCGCGCTGGTGTTCCCCCTGGGCTACGCCACCATCGGGCTGGTCTTGGGCCTGCGACGGCCGGCCAACCCGATCGGTTGGCTGTTCGCCGCCTCGGGGTTGGTCTGGGCGCTGACCATCCCCACCGACCCCTGGGTCAACCAGCTGATCCTGGACCACCGCCCGCTGCCGCTGGCCGCCCAGCTCGGCGCCCTGGTCGGGGAGTTCAACTGGGCGCCGGCGGTCGCCTTGGGGATCACCCTGCCGGCACTGCTGGTGCCCGACGGGCGGCTGCGCTCGCGCCGCTGGCGGCCGGTGGCAGCCGCCGCGGTGGCCGGCCCGATCATGGGGATGGTGGGCGGCAGCCTGCTCCCGGGACAGCTGGAGGAGACCGTCCTCCCCATCGACAACCCGTTCGGGCTGGCCGGGGTGGCCGGCACGGTGGCGGCGGTGGTCGGCTTCAGCGGCCTGGGGCTGTGGGTGGCCAGCATGCTGGCCGCGCTGGTCTCGCTGGTGCTGCGGTTCCGGGCCTCCCGGGGGACCGAGCGCCAGCAGCTGCGCTGGGTCGTCGCCGGCGCCACCGGCGCCGTGGCCGGGCTGCTGGTCGGGATGGCCGGTGTGGTGGTGACCTACTTCGCGGTGCTGTGCGTCCCGGTCGGGGTGGCGGTGGCGGTGCTGCGCTACCGGCTGTGGGACCTGGACCGCCTGGTCAGCCGGACCGTCACCTACGCGGTGGTCACCGCCCTGCTGGTCCTGCCGTATCTGCTGATCCTCCCCGCGGCCACCCGCCTGTTCGAGGGGTCGGGCAGCCTCGCGGTGGCCGCCGTCACCCTGGCCGCCGCCGCCCTGTTCCAGCCGCTGCGGCGCCGGGTCCAGGACCTGGTCGACCGGCGCTTCAACCGCCGCCGCTACGACGCCGCCCGCACCGTTGAGGGCTTCGCGGTCCGGCTGCGCGACCAGCTCGACCTGGCCGCCCTGGAGGGCGAGCTGCTGGCCGTGACCAACCAGACCATGCAACCCAGCCAGGCCTCGCTGTGGCTCCGGGCCCGGCCCACCGAGCCCGGGCTGTAGGCCGTCCGCTACTCGTACCGGACGGCGTCCTGCCGCGTCGCGGCGTCCAGCAGCGGAAGGGCCATCGTCGACAGGATGAGTGCGGCGAGCACGCCGATGCCGACCATGGCGAAGACGCCGCCGTCCGGCCACGTCCACGCCATGTCGCCGAACAGGGCCAGGGCGTACGACGTCGCCATGCCGAGCCCAACACCCACCGCCGCGGTGACCAGCATCGCCGCCGCCGTCTCGAGGAGCACGACCTGGCGGAGCTCCCCGAGGCGGAGGCCGGACGCGCGCAGCAGGGCGAACGGCCGCCGCCGTTCGACGACGCCGGCGAGCATGCCGACGGTGAGGCTGCACGCCGCCACGAGCAGGACGAAGTACCAGACCAGGCGCTGCAGCTGCTCGACGCTGTCGAGGAAGAACGCGTCGGTGTCGATCCGGTCCTGCTGGCTGTGGATGAGCGCGTTCGGCACGAGGTTGGCCGCCTGGGTGCGAACGCGGCGCTCGGCGGCCGGCGTGCCGCCGGTGGAGATGTACACCGTGGAGACCGGTAGGTCGGTGTCGGCGAGCCCGGCCCGCTGGCTGATGCCGCCCACGGCGGGACCCGACGAGGAGCACGGGAGCGTCACCACTCGGGCGAGCTCGGGGCAGGACTCCACGACGTCGCCGGCGGCGCCGGACCGGACCGGCACGGCCCGCTCGGAGAGGAGGGGGGCGACCTTGGCCTCGGGCACCCCACCGGTGATGACCTCGACGACACCCGGCCGCAGCACACCACGCCCTCCGTCAACGGGCGCGCCCTCGGAGGCGTCGACGAGGCTGGCCGAGCAGGTGACGGCGAAGGCCGCGAGCACGACGACGCTGACGGCGCGGAACGTGGCGCTCGGGTCACCGGCGATGCGGCGCGCCGCGATCAGCCCGGGCACCCGCCGGCTGACGCGGGCGATGCCGCGCCCGGCGAGCATGCACAGCCATGGCCCGGCGGTCACGAAGCCGACGATCGTGAGGACGAGGAACAGCGGTCCCAGGTTGTCGAGGGTCTCGCGGGTCTCGCTGTCGACGACCCGGCGCAGCGGCGCGGCGGCGAGCAGGCCGCCGATGCCAGCGGCGAGCGGCAGGGCGCGCCGGGCCGACGGCGGCGGTCGGCGGCCGTGCCGGCTGGTCGCGAGCGGTCCGGCCTGGACCCGGCCCAGCGCCACGATGGTGGTCAGCATCGCGAGGAGCGGCACCCCGGCGAGGACCAGCGCCAGGAGCCAGGGGGCGACGACGACGTCGTCGAGGAAGAAGCGTGCGCCCTGGAAGGTCACGGTCGCCGCCAGGATCCGCCGGCCCGCCTCGTAGCCGGCCCACCCGAGGGCGGTGCCGATCAGGGCCCCGAGCCCGGTCTCGACCGCGGCCACGACCGCCGCCTGCAGCCGCGTCGCGCCGACCAGACGGATGGCGGCGAGCCGCTGCTCGCGGTGGGCGGCGGCGACGCGGGTGGCCATGACGATGAAGATGATCACGGGGACCAGCAGGAGCACCGCGCCGAGCACGAGGAGCACCCGTATGCCCAGGTAGAACCCGTAGCCGCTGGGCAGGGAGCCGAAGCCCCGGACCCTGTACAACGACCTCGAGGTCACCTCGCCGAGCTGGTCCGGGGTGCGTCCGATGAGCGCGACGAGCTGGTCGGGATGGGCGAGCCCCTCGTCGCCGATGGTCGCGGTGACCCGGCCGGGATACCGGTTGTCGAGCTCGTCGTCGGGCGTGGACTCGAGGAGCCGGCGCATCGCCGGGGAGACCGCGACCTCGCCCGGCCCGGGGAGGCGCTCAAGGCCCGGCGGGACCGGCGGGCGAGGCCCAAGGGCGGCCACGTAGCCGCGGATCATCGCGGTGCCCTCGTGGTAGTCGGTGACCGTCAGGAACAGCGCGGGGTCGGGTGCCGTGGCCGGCGTCGACGGGTCCGCGCTCTGCCACCCGGACCGCTCCGCGCGCCCCTGATGGGCCGACTGGCCGGTCAGGCAGAGCAGCAGCAACACGACGCCGACGGCGACGCCGAACGCCGTGACCGCGAGCCGCAGCAGCGACTCCCGTCCACCGGCGACGGCCAGCCGCAGGCCGAGCCGGAAGGTCACGGCGACGCCATCCCCAGCCTCTGCCCGAGGGCGTCGACGCCGTCGCGGACCAGCACGGTCCGATCCGCCCACGCGGCAACTCGTGGCTCGTGCGTCACCATCAGGACGCTGGTGCCGTGCTCGCGGGCGGCGTCGACGAGCAGCTCCATGACCTCGTCGGCGGCGACGGAATCGAGCGAGCCGGTGGGTTCGTCGGCGAACACGACCCTCGGGTTCGCGACCAGCGCCCGGGCCATCGCAACCCGCTGGCCCTGACCTCCGGAGAGCTCGCCGGGCAGCCGCTCGCCGACGCCGTCGAGGCCCAGTCGCGAGAGCCACGGAGCGGCGGCCGCGAGTGCCTGCCTGCGGCGTCGCCCGGCCAGCAGCAGCGGCAGGGCGATGTTCTCCACGGCCGGCAGCTCGGGCACGAGCTGCCCGAACTGGAAGACGAACCCGAACACCGTGCGCCGCAGGTGGGTCCGTTCCCGGTCGGGCAGGTCGTCGATGCGCCGGCCGGCGAAGCGCACCTCGCCCCGGTCGGGCGTGAGCAGGCCCGCCAGGCAGTGCAGCAGGGTCGACTTGCCGGAGCCGCTCGGCCCCATCACGGCGACGACCTCGCCCTCGTCGAGGACGATGCTCGCGCCGCGCAGCGCCCGGGTCAGGCCGAACGACTTGTGCAGGTCATCGCCGGCGAGGATCTGGGACATCGCGCACCTCCTCGGCCAGGGCCGCCAGGCGGGACTCGGTGTGGTCGATCCACCGCAGGTCGGCCTCGAGGTGGAACAGCTGGAAGTCGGCGAGCAACGCGTCCTGGGTGGTCGCCGCGTTGCGCCGGGCCGTCGTCAGCGCCTTCATGGCATCCAGGTGCCTGGCCCGTTGCACGTCGAGGAAATGCTCCGCCGACCGCCCTGACAGCAGCGCCACCACGACCTTGGTGAACAGCACCGACTGGCGGTGCGGTTGTGGTTCCTCCGGCTCGCCGAGCCAGGTGTCCAGGTCGGTCACCCCCTCCGACGTGATGGAGTACCGCTTGCGATCGGGGCCCGATCCGGCCTCGACGCCAACCACCTCGACCCGGCCATCCCGCTCGAGCTGGGACAGCGTGCGGTAGACCTGCCCGAACCGGATCGGCTTGACCTCGCCGAACCGCCGGTCATACGACCGCTTCAGGTCATAGCCATGCCGGCTGGATCCCTTCAGCAGCCCGAGAAGTGCGTAGGAGACGGTCATGGAGCGGAACTATACACGCCGGGTATACCCGCTGCAACTAGTCGCCGCTGCCAGGGCCCCGCCGAAGGACCGCGCGTGCACGAATGGGCAAGCAACGTGCACGCCATGCGCAGCATGGGACACGCGGCGCGGCGACAGTGGGCGAGACGGCAGCGAACCCTTGGAGGTGCTCGTGTACGACTACATCGTCATCGGGGCCGGGAGCGCGGGGAGCGTGGTCGCGGCCCGGCTGAGCGAGGACCCCGCCACCAGCGTCCTGGTCCTGGAGGGCGGACCGCCCGACGACCTTCCCGAGATCGCCATGCCGGCTGCCACGCCGGCGTTGTGGAGCGGCCCGCTGACCTGGGACAACGCCACGGTCCCGCAGCGGCATGCCGCTCGGCGGGTGATCCCCTGGCCGAGCGGGCGGACGCTCGGGGGCAGCTCGTCGATCAACGGCATGATCTACATCCGCGGCAACCCACTCGACTATGACAACTGGCGCGACGCCTACGGCTGCACGGGCTGGAGCCACGCCGACCTGCTGCCCTACTTCCTCCGAGCCGAGGACCAGCAGCGGGGCGGGTCGGCCTGGCACGGCACCGGTGGGCCGCTGCGGGTGGAGGACCAGCGCTACGAGCACCCCCTCAGCCGGGCCTGGCTGGAGGCGGCGATCGCCTGGGGCCTGCCCGGCAACGAGGACTTCAACGGCGCCCACCAGGAGGGCGCCGGGCACTACCAGGTGACCCAGCGCGGGGGGCGGCGCTGGTCGGCCGCCGACGCCTACCTGCGGCCGGCCATGGCCCGGCCCAACCTCACCGTGGAGACCGGCGCCCACGTCACCAGGCTGCTCCTGGCGGGCGGACGCGCCACCGGGGTCCGCTACCTCCACCACGGGACGGTGCGGGAGGCCGGCGCGACCCGGGAGGTGGTGGTCGCGTGCGGGGCGGTCAAGTCGCCCCAGCTGCTGCTGCTGTCGGGGATCGGGCCGGCCGACGACCTGCGCGCCCACGACCTCCCGGTGGTCGTCGACGCTCCCGCCGTCGGGGCCGGCCTCCAGGACCACCCGATGGTCCTGACGGGCTGGCGGGCGCCGGGCACCCGGAACCTCTGGGAGGAGGCCACCGCCGACAACCTGGAGCGCTGGCGGCGGGAGGGACGCGGGCCGATGGCATCCTTCGGCGCCGAGGCCGGCGGCTTCACCCGCAGCTCCGGCGACCACCCGGCGCCGGACCTCCAGTTCGGCGCCATCCCCGGACCGCCGCCGCTGCCCGAGCTCGGCCCGCCCACCCAGCGGGCGGTCGGGACCCTGGTCGGCGCCGTCCACGTGCGCAGCCGGGGCCGGGTCACCCTCGCCTCGGCCGACCCCGCGGCCAGGCCACAAATCGATCCCGCCTACTTCGCCGCCGAGGACGACCTGGAGGTGCTGGTCGCCGGGGTCCGCATTGCCCGGGAGATCGCCGCCCGCGAGCCGCTGGCGAGCATCACCGACGGGGAGCTCATGCCCGGTGAGGAGGTCGACGACGACGACCGGGTCCGGGAATGGGTCCGGGCCACCGCCGGCACCATGTTCCACCCGACCGGGACCTGCGCGATGGGCGGCGCCGCCGAGGCCGTATGCGACCCCGAGCTGCGGGTGCGGGGCGTGGCCGGCCTGCGGGTGGTGGACGCGTCGGTGATGCCGGCGACGCCGCGGGGCAACACCAACGCCCCCACCATCGCCGTGGCCGAACGCGCCGCCGACCTCATCCGCGGCGACACGCCCCTGTCGGTCCCGGAACCGGCGCGCGAGCTGGTCTAGTGCGATCGTGCGCCGTCGCCCAGCCGGCGGTACTCGACCGGCGACACGCCGTAGGCGGCCCGGAAGGCGCGGCTGAAGTGGGAGGCGTCGGTCAGCCCCCAGCGGGCGGCGACGGCGCTCACCGGCCGGGCCGCCAGCGCCGGGTCCAGGAGGTCGTGGCGGCACCGCTCCAGCCGTCGCTCCCGGATCAGGCCGGCCACGCTGGTCCGCTCCTGGTCGAACAGCTTGTACAGCGAGCGGAGCGAGACGTGGTGGGCCCGGGCGACGGCCGCCGGCGTGAGCCCGGGGTCGGCCAGCCCGCCCTCGATGAAGGCGTGCACCCGCAGCAGCAGTGCCCGCCGGGAGCTGTCCGCCGGCACCTGCTCCGGGCGGTCGAGGCGGTCGGCCAGGGCCACCGTGAGCAGGTCGAGCGCGGCCGCGCCGACCCGGGCCCCGGCGGCCGGGTCGAGGTGGTCGACCTGCCGCGCCAACTGCCGGGCCGTCGACGAGAAGACCGCGCCGGGACCGGCGTCGGCGTGCACGCCGACGCCGGTCAGCCCGGCGAGGTCGTCGGCGCGCAGCGGCAGGAGCCTGCGCGGGAAGGCGATCGCCACCACCCGGGTCGACCAGCCGTTGGTCCAGTGGGCGGGACGGGAGAGGTCGACGAAGGCGAAGTCGCCGCCATGGAGGCGGGCCTGGCGGCCGTCCTGCTCGACCACGACCTCGCCCTGGGCGATCACGTCGACCTTGCAGAGGTCGGCGTCCAGCATGCGGACGTGGCGTCGTCGCCGGTCGGCCCCGCCCGGGCGGGAGGCCGACAGCTCACCGACCCGGATCGCGCCCAGCTCGGCGGCGCGCACCTGGTCGGGTACCTCGTTTCCGTCGCCCACGCGCACGTCCAGCGGCCCCAGCACGGCGCCGACGACCTCGTGGACGTACTCGGCGCGGGCGCGGACGGGAACGTCTCCGGTCCGCAACATGACAGTCATGGTCACATCCTCAGCCGTCCTCCCCATCCTAGCGAGGTCGAGGGCGCCCATCAGCCCGCCCGCGGGTGAGGTGCCGGACATGACCAGTCCCAGCAGGGCGAGTAGCGACCGCCCGCCCGGCTGCCGACTCGCCGGGGGCGGGCGTAGGCTGGGTGAGATGACGGTCGTGTTCCAGGCGTCCGACGACCAGCCGATCGTCTCCCGCCTCGAGCGCTGGCGCCACGTGGTGGACGAGACGTTCGGTCCCGCCCTCCTTCCCGGACCCACGTCCCCCAGCAGCTGGTGGTCGGCGACGTCGGGGCCGTCCGGGTCAGCGAGCTGCGGATCGCCTACCCGACGGCGTCGGCGGACCGCTGCCAGGCCGCGCGCACGTCCCGGCTGATCCGCCAGTCGGACCCTGACCCCGAGCGGTACCGGGTCGACCTGCTGGTACGCGGGCAGCTGGTGGTCGAGCAGGCCGGCCGGGAGGCCGCCCTGGAGCCGGGCGACTTCGCCCTCGTCGACTGGTCCCGTCCCGCCCGCTGGGCCACGGCCAGCGAGCGGTCGGTCTCGCTGATGTTCCCGCGGGCGTTGCTGGCGCTGCCCCACGACGAGGTCGCCCGCCTCGGGGGCGTCCGTATCTCGGGCCGCCACGGCGCCGGGGCGCTGTTCTCCTCGTTCGCCCGCCAGGTCGTCGCCCACCTGGACGACTACGGGGTGGCCGACGGCGCCCGGCTGGGGACGACCATGGTCGACCTGCTCACCGCGGCTCTGGCCGCCCGTCTGGACCGGGCGGGCGAGCTCCCGGCGGACACCCGGCAGGAGGCGCTGCGCCGGCGCGTGCACGCGTTCATCGAGCAGCGGCTGGCCGACCCGGCCCTGTCCCCGGCGACGATCGCCGGCGCCCACCATGTCTCGGTGCGGTACCTGTACAAGCTGTTCGAGGGCCGGCACCGCGGCGTGGCCGGCTGGATCCGGGAGCGGCGGCTGGAGCGCAGCCGCCGCGACCTCCTGGACCCGTCGCTGGCCGCCCGCCCGGTGAGCGCGATCGCGGCCCGTTGGGGGCTGGTCGACCCGGCCCACTTCAGCCGGCTCTTCCGGGCGGCCTACGGCGTCCCGCCGCTCGAGTACCGCAGGACCATGGGCGGGGCCTCCGGCCCCGGCTGAGGCGTTCCATGCGCGGATCGTCAAGCGCCGTGCGCCCGGAGCCAACGACACCCGGTTCCTTCCCGGCAAGACTTGGAGCCATGCCGACGACCCCAAGGGAAGGAGCCACCATGACCACGACCTGGCCGGACATGCGGCAGCGCCAGTTCGTCCTCGGCCCGGAGCGGGTCCGGGTCACCATCCTGACCACCGGGGCCGAGACCGGCGGCCGCCACGACTTCAGCGACAGCTGGCTGCCCGCGGGCTCGATGACCCCGCCGCACCTGCACACCAGGTACGAGGAGCGCATCTGGGTGGCCTCCGGCTCCCTGACCATCTGGGCCGGCCCGGACAAGGTCGTCCTCCGCTCCGGCGACTACCACCTGATCCCCACCCACGTCCCCCACGCCATCCAGTCGGGACCCGAGGACACCCACGCCCTCCACATCAGCACCCCGGCCGGGTTCGCCGAGCTGGTCGCCCGGGCGGGCACCCCGGCCCACCTCCTGACCCCCGACACTCAGCCCGACCTCGACCTGTTCATGGCCGTGACCACCGAGCTCGGCGACGTCGTCCTCGGCCCCCCGGGGACCCTGCCGGCCGACCTCGACGACGCCATCCCCGCGAGCCCGGAAGGAGCCCAGCCATGACCGGGCTCATCACCCCCATGCCCGGCAGCGTGATCTCCAGCCCGGACACCCAGGCGGCCATCTGGTTCCTGGGCGCCCTGTCCCAGGTGCGTCTCAGCGGCGAGCAGACCGGCGGGGCCTTCTCCCTGGCCGACACCCTCGCCCGGCGCGGTAACGCCAGCCCCGTCCACGTCCACGACCGCGACGACGAGACCTTCTTCGTCCTGGACGGCGAACTGCGGGTCTTCGCAGGCGAGGACGACTACACCGCGGGGCCCGGTACCGTCGCGGTCCTGCCACGGCGTCTTCGCCACGCCTACGTCGTCACCTCGGCCACGGCGCGGTTCCTCGTGCTGCACGCCCCGGCCGGATTCGAGCAGTTCGCTGCCGAGGTCGGCCAGCCCACCCAGACCCTCACCCTGCCCCCACCGCCCGCAGGGCCACCCGACCTCGCCGCGCTGGCTCAGACAGCCGCCCGGCATGGCATCACCATCCTGGCCCCGCCGCCCCAGCCCTAGATGTCAGGGCCCGCCATTCACCGTGGCGGCTCGCACCGCGAGGGACTGCAGGTGCCACCGTGCCAGGATCCGGCCGTAGGTTCCGTCGGCGATGATGGCCTGGAGTGCCGATTGGAGCGCATCCCTGACTTGGCGGTCGCCCTTGCGGATGGCGATCCCGTACGGCCCCGCCTCGACACGCGGTTTGGCGATCTCCAGCCTCCCGCCCACAGTCGACGTCTCCAAGAGGTGTTTGGCCACGGGGAGGTCCAGCACGGCCGCGTAGGCCCAGCCGTCGATGACCAGGCGCAGGGGGTCGCGGCCGGTGGGACAGTCCTCCAGCTTGACCTCCTCGTCGCCGTCCGGATCGAAGCCGTCGATCTTCGGGCAGCTGACGAGCGTGATCGCCGGCTCGCCCTCCTCTTCGCACTGATGGCTCTGGTCGACGACCGAGCCGGCGGGCATCTCGATGGGGCGTACGACCCTGCGACCGCAAAGGTCTTGGAGCGACCGGATCCGCTCGGGGTTGCCCTTGGGAACCAGGAGCACGGTGCCCGCTCGGAGGTAGTCGATGTAGTCGACATCCTTCCGACCTTCCGGGCGGTCCCGAAGCACCGACATGCCGATGTCGACCTGCTGGTCCTTCACATCGCTCAGCGAGTGGGTGAAGTGCTCGATGGCCTGGAACGTGAACGCAACGTCGAGCTTCTTCCCCAGCGCCTTGGCGAGGTCGACGTCGAAGCCCTGCGGCCGGCCGGTCTTCGGGTTCGGGAACAGGATCGGGTTGAAGTCTCTCAGGAGGCTGTCGGGGTTGTCCTTGGAGGCGGCGAAGTGGTCGACGAAGCCGACGGTGAGCTTGGTGGTGCCAGGAGGCAGTCGCGTGATCTGTGGCCCCGAGGAGACGAACAGCGTCACCTGGGCGCCTCGCCGGACCTTGGCGCCGGCGGACGGTGCCGTCCGGACCAGCTGTCCAGTGGCGACCGTGTCGCTGGCCGCCCGCGTGACCTTGACCTCGAGGCCCGCACGCTGCAGCCGCGCGACGACGTCGGCCACGGAGGCGCTGCCGGGGCTGGGAATCGTCACCGAGGGCTGGGGCCGAAGCACCAGAGCAGCCAGGAGCAGCACGGCGAGCAGGGGGGCGGCAACGAGCCACCAGCGGGAGAGCGGCCGCCTGGGCGCCGGGCGCTGCTTGCTCTCCACTCGCGGGGCTTGGGCTGGCGGCGGCTCAGCCGCCGGCACGGACAGCTCAGGCGGCGGCCCGGCCGGAGGGCCGATGTCAGGGACGTTCTTGGCCGCCGTCTGGGCGTGCACCTCGACGAGGGTCCTGTCCAGCACCGTGAGGAGCCGGCTGGTGTCAGCGTCGAAGCGCGTGGGGCTGAGCTCGAGGGCCTGGCGGCGCGCCAGCCTGACGAGGCTGGCCGGCAACTCCTCGGCGCGGGGGATCCTCGCCCCGTCAACCAGGATGGGGATGACCCGGATCTCGCGCGCCAAGGCCGCCTCGATCTCCAGGCGGACGAAGTCGTCGGAGTTGTCGAGGCGCCGCTTCCCATCCTCGTCGGTGATGGTCAGCCATCGATCACCGATCACTGCGAGCAGCACGTCGCAGGACCCGACCGCGGTTGTGATCACCTCGACGAAGTCGTCGCCCAATTGGATGGAGTCGACGTCCTTGAAGACCTGGCTACCGTCGAAATGGTCGGCAAGGCGCTCGTAGAGCCAGCCGGCGGGGAAGTCGGTGTCTTCCCGGCGGTAACTGATGAAGATCCGACCCGGCGCTGCCGGGGTTGGTTCAGCCATGGTCTCTACCCGCGATGATATCGATTGGATCGTAATGGTCGAGTAGGCGGCAAGGAATCGCTTGTGCCGCAGAGCACTCGGTGCCGGTGTTATTGAGCACTAACCAGCAAACCGAACCCCTCAAGGCGTTCGCGCCCTCTATCATGCTGGTTCGGGACGATAATTGCGGGCCAAGGTGAGGCTCATGGCCGGATCCACGCCGCCAGCGGCGAGTCGGATCTTCATCAGCTACCGGCGAACCGAAGCCGACTTCCCCGCCGGCTGGCTCTACGACAACCTTGTTGCGCAGTTCGGACGGGACCAGGTCTTCAAAGACGTGGACTCGATCGAGCCGGGTGAAGACTTCGCCGAGGTGATCGCCGACGCCGTTGGCTCCTGCGACGTGCTGCTCGTTCTCATCGGTGATCGATGGCTGACCATCACCGACGAAGATGGGAAGCGGCGCCTCGACGACCCGAACGACCTTATTCGCCTGGAGATCGAGGCGGCCTTGGCGCGCAACGTGCGGGTCATCCCCATCCTGGTTGGCCGCACAGGGATGCCATCCGCGGAACAGCTGCCGGCCAGCCTCGTCAGGCTGGCGCGCCGCCAGGCCCTCGAGCTCAGCCCTTCCCGGTTCAAGTCCGACATGGCCCGGCTGCTGCGGGCGCTCGACAAGACGCTCCAGGAGGAGCAGACCCGCCGCGGGGTCGAGGAGCCGTCCGACGGGCGTATCGACGCTGCTGAGACCGGGGAGTTGGCCGGCGCCGTGACGGTGGAGGATGAGGCCGAGCCGCCTGTGGCCCCTCGCGCCGAGCCGCCTGTGACCCCTCGCGCCGAGCTATCCGTTGACGGGCCGGCGGGCGGCTGGACGACGGCTGGACCCGGACCCGAGGGCCCAGCGACGGTCAGCGAGCGGGGAGGGCGATGGAGCGTCAGGGCACTGCGGGCAAGGCCTCACTTCCCCCAAAAGCTCGCCGCCGTCCTCCTGGTCGCCATCGCCTTGGTCGTCGCCATCGATCTCATCGCTCGTCGCCAGGCGCGGGCGGAGATTCCCGACCTGGCCGGGAGCAACACCCAGGCGGCGACGGAGCGGCTCAGAAGCGCCAAGCTGCTCTACGAGATCCGATCGCGACCCGACACGGCGCCAAAGGGTACGGTCCTCGAGACGGAGCCTCCCGCCGGCGCAACCCTGGCGCGGGGCGATGTCGTGGTCGTGTACGTCTCCTCCGGCCCGAGTGGCGTCGCCGTCCCGTCCGTACGTGGCAAGCAGAAGGATGAGGCCAAACGGCTGTTGGATGCTGCTGGGTTCGCCGTCAAGGAGGTGCCGGTTTCCGACGCGGACGAGGAGGACGGCGTCGTCATCGGAACCGACCCTTCGGCGGGCTCGCTGCTGCCGGAGGGATCAACGGTGAAGCTGAAGGTCTCCGCCCGCGGCAAGCCTGTCCCCGACCTCACCGGCAAACCGGTCGCCACCGCCGAGCGGGCCCTGGAGCAGTTGGGGCTGCGGCCAAGAATCCAGAGGAACTGGAGCACCACCGTCCTCGCCGACCGGGTCATCAGGACATCTCCACCCGCCGGCCAGTTGGTGGCCAGTGGTGGCGAGGTCGTGCTCGTGGTCTCGAAGGGCCCAACACCCGACACGAGCACCGGCAACCCCCCGCCCCCGCCTCCATCGACCCCGCAGCCCACACCGACACCGACACCGTCCCCCCCGGAGCCGCCGACGACCGAGCCGCCGGAGACCACCACCTGACCCCACCGCGACGACAGCCAGTCCCAGGGCAGGGCCGTTGAGACGTGTAGTCCGCGGCTACCTGAACTGGCGGCCGGAATCAGGCCCTGTGCGCCGGACCTCACAGCCGGCGACGGCTGGTCATGGTGGCGCTGGTCGGTCGGGCTTGCTGGGTTGTTTGTCGGCCGGTTCGGCGGCAACGGTGGTGATGTAGGCGTCGACGTCTTGCTGGAGGATGTCCTCGATCCGGCTGGCGAACAGTGGGTACGCGGACCCATGGGCGGCGTGGCGTCGGTAATTGCCGGTGAGTTGCAGGAACTGCCAGCCCTCGGTCTTGAGCAGCTCGGCGGTGCGTCGATACTGCCGCCAGCGCTCCCCATAGCGAAAGAACCCCTCCACGGCGGCGCTGATCGCCACCAGCAGGCTGACCCCGAAGGTCGCCCAGGTGACCGGGGTGGTGGCCGATCCGTTCAGCTGGAGGGTGACCAGGGCTGGCACCAGCACGCCACCGATGATGGTGATGAGCCGCCAGAAAAAGTAGCGGTCGCGGTTATGGTTGGCCCGGCCCTCCACCCACACCAACTGGTCAAGCCACCGCGAGCGAAGGAACTGCCGGCGCAGCTCGGACAGCCGGAGTTGGGCGATCAGCTGGTCGAAGTTGGCCTTGAGCCGGTCCTGGTCACCCGTGGAGGACGGCGGCCTGGCAGGCGCGGTGGTCAGGACCGCGGCGACCGTGCGGGCGATGGCCTGGGGGCCGTCGGCAAGGTCAACCACCTCCACCAGCCCCGATCCGGCCAGCTTGGCAGCCCGCTGGTCCTGGCGGGGCTCCTGCAAGGCCGCGGCCAGCTCATCAGCGGCGCGGCCGCTTCCGGCGACCACCAGCACCGGACGGCCGGCGGTGACGCTCCGCTCGGCGTCGTCGACGGTGACCTCGCCACCGTTGACCACCACCGTCACTGACGGGGCGTCGCCGGCAACCGAGGAGGCAACATCGGCGAGCCATTGGGATTCATCCCCCCACCTGGCCCCCGGGACCAGCACCACGTGGGTGTGATTGGGCTCCAAGGACGCGGCAACAGCTCGCCCGTCGGCGCTGTCGTCGGGCTTGACGGTTCCACTGGCGGTGACACCGATCAGCGGAAAGCTGGCCCCGAGCTTGGCCCGAGCCTGGCCGATCAGGGCCATTACCCCAGCGTCGGTGCCCCCGTCGATCACACAGGCCCCAAGCGCATCCGCCAGCGGTGCGAGCCCCTCCTCGAACACGGGGCGAAGCCTGGCCAGCTGCGCATCAGTGAGCCCGTCGGCGCCTCCCACCAGGACCAGGACCGGACGCGGAGCCCGCAGGTCCAGCTCGGTCAGTCTGCTGGTCAGCTCCTCAGGCCTGGCCAGATGGACCACCTGCGACGCCAACGCGCCCGAGGAGACTGGCTTGAGAGGTCCCTCCACGTGTGTTCGTCCCCGCCCGCGCGCAACAGCATTGCCTTGCCCTGCAGGTCGACCCTAGCCCGCTGAACAGGCCAGAGCAAGAATCCGGGTCTGATGCCGGCGCAGGGTAAGGCCGCGATCAAGGCGCAGCCCCTTCCGAGGTACCGCGGGCTACTCTCAGGCCAGCGGCAGCGGCGCAGCGCTGCCCAGCGTTCCAGCAGGGCCTTCCAGGTCTTCGGCCCCACGGTCCCTGACGCCGGGGAGATGTTGTGTTTCTGCTGGAACTTTATGACGTGTTCCTTGGTCTTTGGACCAAAAGCCCCGGATTCATCGAAGATGCGTGGTGGAAGGCGTCAATTGCTACGTTTGAAGAATCGCCAGATACGAGTCAATAAAGACATGCTCCGTGCACCCTCGGGAGAGTGCGCTGCGACACGGGCTTCCGGTGCCATGCGACACAAGCCCTTCCCTGCTGCCCGATCGACCGTTATGATCGGT
>CALGFH010000125.1 GCA_937881255.1 uncultured Actinomycetes bacterium | reverse complement strand
CTGGAGCAGGGCCACGCCCGCGGCAAGGTCGTCATCACCGTCTGAGCTCAGCTGGTGCCCGGGTCGGCCCTGGGCAGGCGCCAGGTCGCCAGGGTCAGGGCGACGATCAGCTCGGCGTTGCGCTCGTGCAGCCGCAGGCCGGCGGCGTCGCCGCCCAGGTAGCGGCCGGCGAACGCCGCCTGGGCAAGGACCAGGGCGGCGTGGGCCAGGGCCACGGCGCGCAGGGCGCGGGCTGCCTGGCCGTGCCTCATGACCCGGTGACGACCACGCGGCCGTCCATGCCGTCGTGCAGGGTGCAGCGGTAGGGGTAGGTGCCGGGCCGGTCGAAGGTGTGGGTGAAGCTGCCCTTGCGCTTGGGCTCGCCGGAGGCGAAGCCGTCGCCCTTGACGTCGTGGGGGACGAACCCGTCCTCGAACCTCCAGGTGACGGCCGTGCCCGCCGGGACCTGGATGGCGCCGGGGGAGAAGCGGTTGTCCTTGGCCGCGACCTGGGTGACCCCGGCCACCGGGGTGGCCGCGGCCCCGCCGCCACCCCCCTCGTCGCCGCCGCAGCCGGCGAGGACGAGGGCGGCGGCCAGGGCCACCGCCGCGAGCACCAGAGCAGGCCTGGGCACGGCCCTCACCAGCCCGGGCGGGGCCGGTGCTCGAGCTGGCCGACCCGCTCCAGGACCCGGCGGCCGAGCAGCTCCCGCTCGGCCGGGCCGAGGCGGCGGCGCAGCTCGGGCAGGAGCAGGGCCTCGGCGTCCCGGGCGTGCTGGCGGAACACCTGCATCAGGACCCGGACCTTGCCGTCGTAGCCTCGGTCGGCCGGGAGCATGCCCCCGAGCTCGACCATGACCAGGTCGAGCAGGTGGTCCTGCTGGAGCTGGCGCTCGATCTCGGCGTCGTGGCGGCCGGTGTGGTCGCGGAGGGCCGGGTAGAGCAGCTCGTCCTCGACGGCCACGTGGGTGGCCAGCGCCCTGGCCACCGCGGCCACGGCCCGGCGGCGGGCCGCGTTGCTGCCCTCGGCGGCCTCGTAGGCCTCGAACTGGCGCTCGACCCGCTCGTGCAGGGCGACCAGCATCCGGGCGGCGTCGGCGGCGGCGTCGACGTCGACCGGCCGCAGGGCCCTGGGCTCCGGCGGGCGGGCGGGGTCGAGGGTGGTCGCATGGGCCTGGGATGTCATCTCGGTGCCTCCGTGTCGTGGTGCTCGCTGACACGGCCATGGTCCTGCCGCGACGACCTCCTGGCGTCGGGCGGGAGGCGGCTCTGTGGCTACGCCGGTCGTGGCACAGCGGGTGGGCGCGCTGCCGCCGCGGGCGTAGGCGGCGGGTCGCGGCTACGCCTGGGGGCGGCCCAGCTCGTCGGGGCCGGGGCCGGCCAGGGGGCGCTCGCGGCCGGCCTCGCGGCGCTGGGCCACGGCCGTGCGGGCCAGGGACGCGACCCCGCGCACGGTCAGGAACCCGGCGACCAGGGGGGCCATGACCAGGCGGGGGTCGCGGGCGTAGCGGCGGCAGTAGAAGCGCAGGGCGCTCTTGTGGTGGTGGACGACCTTGCGGTAAGGGGCGCTGCGGGTCGACCCGCCGACCACGTGCTTGACCTCGGCCAGGGGGTCGAACACGATCCGCCAGCCGGCCCGGTGCAGCCGCAGGCAGGCGTCCATCTCCTCGAAGTACATGAAGTAGCCGGGGTCGAACCCGCCGATCTCCTCGAAGGCCCGCCGGCGGACCAGCATGCACGCCCCCGAGACCCAGTCGACGTCCAGCGGCCGGCTCCGGTCGACCCCGGCCATGTGGTAGCGGCGGGTGGCCGGGTTGCCGGGCCAGACCGGGGCCAGGGCGGCGTGCAGGGCCCCCATCAGCAGCGACGGGAAGCGGCGCCCGGTGGGGTAGTCGGAGCCGTCGGGGTTGGCCAGGTGCGGGCCGACGCAGCCGATCCGGTCGTGGGAGGTCGCGGTGGCCAGCAGCCGGCGCAGCGAGCCCGGCGACAGCCAGGTGTCGGGGTTGACGATCAGCAGCCAGGGCGCGCCGGTGACCGCCACCCCGGTGTTGATGGCCCGCGACAGCCCCTGGTTGAGGTGGTTCTCCAGCACCTTGGCGCCGAAGCCGCGGGCGATCTCGACGCTGGCGTCGGTGGAGGCGTTGTCGACCACCACCACCTCCAGCGGGTGCGGCCCGGCCGCCCGCTCCAGCGACCCGAGGCACATGGCCAGGTCACGGGCGCTCTGGAAGGTCACGAGGATCACCGCGACCGCGGTCTCGGTCGGCCTTGCCGGGCTCGGCACCATGACGAGGATCCTACCGCCGCTGGCCAGCGGCAGCTGGATGACAAATCCACCTCGAGCCAGAACACTGGGTGGCATGCGCACCCAGGGTGGCGAGGTGATCATCGGGCGGGACCATCCGGCCGGGGTGCTCCGGGCCGAGATCGCCCGGGCGGCCGACAGCCACGGCGGGCTGGTGCTGGTCACCGGGGAGGCCGGGATCGGCAAGACCACCCTGGTCGGCGGGGCCGCCGACGAGGCGCGGCGGCGGGGGGCGCTGGTCCTCAGCGGCTCCTGCTGGGGCTCGGACAGCGCGCCCGGCTACTGGCCGTGGGTGCAGGTGATCCGCGGGCTCCGGCGGGCCGCCACCCCCGGGGAGTGGGCGGCGGCGGAGACCGCCGGCGGCTCCGGCCTCGGGGTGCTGCTGGGCGAGGCGCCGGCCGGCCCGCCGGACGGCGCGAGCCGGCCCGGTCCCGACCCGGCCGAGGCGTTCCGGGTCTTCGACGCGGTGACCAGCGCCCTGGTCGCGGTCGCCCAGGACCGCCCGGTGGTGGTCGTGCTCGACGACCTGCACTGGGCCGACCCGGCGTCGCTGCGGCTGCTGGAGTTCGCCGCCCAGCACACCTGGTTCGAGCGGCTGCTGCTGATCGGCACCTACCGCGACGTCGAGGTCGAGCCGGCCGACCACCCCCTGGCCCCGCTGCTGCTCCAGCTGGTGGCCAAGGCGACCACGGTGACCCTGACCGGCCTGGGCCGGGACGAGGTCGGCGCCCTGATCGCCCGCACCGCGGGTCGCGAGCCCGGCCCGGAGCTGGTCGCCGAGATCCACCGGCGCACCGGCGGGAACCCCTTCTTCGTCGAGCAGACGGCGCAGCTGTGGCACGCCGACGGCTCCGTGGCCGCGGTCGCGCCCGGCGTCCGCGACGCCGTGGGCCGGCGCCTGGCCCTGCTCCCCGAGCCGGTGGCGGAGCTGCTGGGCATGGCGGCCGTGCTCGGCCAGGAGTTCGACCCCCAGGTGCTGGCGGCCGCCGCGGCGCTGGCCCCGGCCCGGCTGGACCGGTTGCTCGGCCGGGCGGTCGGCGCCCGGCTGGTCGTCGCCGCCGGCGCCGGCCGGTTCGCGTTCGCCCACGACCTGGTCCGGGAGACCCTCGACGACGCGCTCGGCGAGCCGGAGCGGCGCCGCCGGCACGCGGCCGTGGTCCGGGCCGTGGACCGGGACCTGGGGCTGGCCGAGCGGCTGGTCCCGGCCGGCCTGGCCCGCCACGCCTACCTCGCCGGGACCGAGCTCGAGCCCACCCGGCGGGTCGAGCTGCTGGAGGCGGCGGCCCGCGACGCCGCCGCCCGCCTGGCCACCGAGGAGGCGGCCGGGCACCTCAGGCGGGCCCTCGAGGTGGTCGACGACCCGGCCCGCCAGGTCAAGCTCGCCCTCAAGCTCGGCCAGGCGCTCTTCTTCGCCGGCGGCCGCGAGGAGGCCGTGCGGCTGTTCGGGGAGGCGGCCACCCTGGCCCGCCGGCTCGACGCCCCCGACCTGCTGGCCAGGGTGGCCCTCACCGTCGACCGGTACCAGGCGGTCGACGCCGCGGCCCCGCCCGCCGACGAGCTGCTGCGCGAGGCCCACCGCCGGCTGGTGGGCGGGGAGGCCGGCCCCCCCGGCCACGACGAGCTGGTCCGCGACCTGATCGCCGCCACCGAGCTGCTGGCCCGGCGGGGAGGCGACGACAAGGCGCTGACCTTCAGCCTGTGGGCCCGCCACGACGCCATCTGGGAACCGGGCACGGCCCGCGAGCGCGAGGCCCTCACCGTCGAGATGGGCGAGGTCGCCCGCCGCTCGGGCGACCACCAGTCCGAGATGTTCGCCGCCTCCCTGCGCTGGGTCGCCCTGGTCGAGCAGGGCGACCCCCGCTACCTCGACCAGGTCGCGGCCCTGGTCGCCCTGGGCGGCCCCCTGGCCGCCCCCCGGGACCGGATGATGCTGGCCATCGACCGCAGCATCATCGCCGCCCTCCAGGGCGACTTCGACGCCGCCGAGGCCCTGCTGGCCGAGCTGGACAGCCTCGGCGACCACGGCCACCAGGACCAGGGGTGGATGCGCCAGCACCTCGGGTGGGCCCTGTCGATGCTCCGGGGCCGGGCCGCCGAGGCCAGCGGGCAGCTCGGCGAGCTGGAGCGGGCCGGCCATCCGTTCGCCGGGCTGCTGTCGGCCATCACCGCGGTCGAGGCCGGCGACCCCGGGCCCGGGCTGCGCCACCTGGCCGAGGTCGACGCGGCCGGCACGCCCTACCCGCGGGCCGTGGCCTGGCTGTGGCGGCGGCTCCTGGCCCAGACGGCGGCGCTCACCCGCGACCCTCGGCTGTGCGACCGGGCCCGGGCTTCGCTGGCCCCGCACCGCGGCGAGTGGGCGGTGTCGCTGTACGGCTGCGACATCAGCGGGCCGGTGGACCTCTGGGTCGCCGTGGTCGACGCCGCCCAGGAGCGCTGGGACGACGCGGTCGCCGGCTTCACCGCGGCCCGGGACTCGGCCGACCGCCTCCGGGCCCGGCCGTGGTCGGCCAGGGCCGGCGCCGGGCTGGCCGACGCCCTGGCCAGGCTGGACGCGGCCGGCGACGCCGGGACGGCCAGCGAGTTCACCCGCGACGGCCCGGTCTGGCGGCTGAGCTACGGCGGCCGCGTCGTCCACCTGCCCGACGCCAAGGGCCTGGCCGACCTGCACCTGCTGCTCGGCCGGCCCGGCACCGACGTCCCGGCGGTGGAGCTGCTGGACCCGGCGGCCGGGCCGGAGCTGGTCGCCGCCCGGCGGCTGGGCGGCGACCCGGTCCTGGACGAGCAGGCCAAGGAGAGCTACCGGCGGCGCCTGACCGAGCTGGACGAGGCGATCGACCAGGCCGACGGGCGGGGCGACGACCGCCGGGCGGCCGACCTGGACCAGGAGCGGGCGGCCCTGCTGGACCAGCTGCGGGCCGCGGCCGGGCTGGCCGGGCGGACCCGGCGGCTCGGCGACGAGGCCGAGCGGGCCCGCAAGACCGTCGGGGCCCGGATCCGCCACACCCTGCGCCGGCTCGACCGGCGCCACCCCGAGCTCGCGGCCCATCTCCGCGGCGCCGTCTCCACGGGCGCCACCTGCCGGTACGCGCCCGCGGAGCCGGTCGCCTGGCGGCTGTGAGCCGCGCCGGGCTCACACCCGGTTGTACCGGTACATGGTCAGGGCCCCGAACAGCGTCGCGAACACCGCGCTGGCCACCAGCACCCAGGTGATCGCGCCGGCGTCCGGCGTGCCCGCCATCAGCGAGCGGACCGCCGTCACCAGCTGGGCGATCGGGTTGACCTCGACGAACGCCTGGAGCCAGCCCGGCATGGTGGCCGGCTGCACGAACACGTTGCTGAGGAAGGTGAGCGGGAACAGCACCAGCATGCTGACCCCCATCACCGACCGCTCGCTGCGCAGGAGCAGGCCGAACATGGTCCACACCCAGGAGAACGCGAACGAGAAGACGATCAGCAGCCCCAGCCCGGCCACCACCCCGCCCACGCCGCCGCCGGGGCGGAAGCCCAGGGCCAGGCCGACGGCCAGGATCACGCTGCCGGCCAGCACGTAGCGGAGCATGTCGCCCAGGATCATCCCGACCAGGGCCGCCGGCCGCCACAGGGGCAGGGTGCGGAACCGGTCGAACACGCCCTTCTCGATGTCGGTGTTGAGGCCGACGCCGGTGTACATGGTGATCATCACCACGCTGGTCACCATGATGCCCGGGAGCAGGTACTGGAGGTACTCGCTGGTCGAGCCGGCCAGGGCGCCGCCGAACAGGTAGGTGAACATCAGCGTCATGATGATCGGGAAGGCGGTGACGTCGAACAGCTGCTCGGGCACGTGCTTGATCTTCAGCATGGCCCGCCAGCCGAAGGCCAGCGACGCCGCCACCGGGCTGGGACGCGGCGGCCGCGCCCCCGGGGCCATGACGGCGCCCAGGGTCTCGGCCGACGGGACGTAGCTGGCCGTGGTGCCGGTCGGGGTCGCGGTCGCGGTGCTCATGCCGCCTCCATCTCGTCGCCGGCCGGCTCGGCCGGGCGGTCGGTCAGGACCAGGAAGACCTCGTCGAGGCTGGGCTGGCCGAGGGAGAAGTCGTCGACCACGATGCCCGCCGCGGCCAGCTCGGACAGCGCCCGGGCGGCCCGCTCGCCCGCCTGGAGGCGGCCGTCGTCGCCGGCCACGCGGCCGGTCAGGGCCACCGGGTCGGCCTCGGCCTGCACCGGGGCGCCGAGGGCGGCGGCGAGCACCCGCCCGGCCTCGGGCCGCTGCCCGGCGTCGCGCAGCCGCACGTGGACGGTGCCGGTCCCGACCGACGACTTCAGCTCGCCCGGGGTCCCCTCGGCGATCACCCGGCCGTGGTCGACGACCGCGATGCGGCCGGCCAGCCGGTCGGCCTCGTCCAGGTACTGGGTGGTGAGCAGGACGGTGGTGCCGTGGGCGACCACCGACCGGACGATCTCCCACACCTGGCTGCGGCTGCGGGGGTCCAGGCCGCTGGTCGGCTCGTCGAGGAACAGCAGCTCGGGGGTGTTGAGGATGCTGGCGGCGATGTCGACACGGCGCCGCATGCCGCCGGAGTACTTCTTGACCTGGCGGTCGGCCGCCTCGGTGAGGCCGAACGCGGCCAGCAGCTGGGCCGCCCGGTCGCGGGCGGCCGGCTTGCGGTGGCCGAGCAGCCGGCCGAGCAGGGTCAGGTTCTCCATCCCGGTCAGGTCCTCGTCGACCGAGGCGTACTGGCCGGTCAGGCTGACCTTGCCCCGGACGGCGTCGGCGTCTCGGACCACGTCGTGGCCGAACACCCTGGCCTCGCCGCCGTTGGGCCGCAACAGGGTGGCCAGCACCCGGACGGCGGTGGTCTTGCCGGCGCCGTTCGGCCCCAGCAGGCCGTACACCGTGCCGGCGGGCACGGCCAGGTCGATGCCGTCCAGCGCCCTGGTGGAGCCGAACGTCTTGACCAGCCCCGAGGCCTCGATGGCGAGGCCGGTCGCCGGGTCGCGCATGGGTCGTCCCTCCGTTGTCGTGCAGGTTCCGATCTCAACCTGGAGGCGCGAGAGGGCGGGGGCGGCCCGCTAGATCGGATCTAGCGGCCGGGGCCAGCAAGGCATTCTCACCGAGCGTGGCCGATGTTAGGCTCGGCCAGCCGACGGCGGCCGAGCGAAAGGGGCGTGGACCCATGGTCCGGTTCAGCTATGTGCAGACCCCCGACTATCCCCTGAGCGACTCGATCGACATGATCAAGACCGCCGACGACCTGGGCTTCTACGCCTGCTACAGCGTCGACGAGATCTACCACAAGGACATGTGGCTGCTGTTCGCGGCCGCCGCCGACAAGACCCGCAACATCCGCATGGGCCCCAACGTCACCCACGTGATCCTGCGCGACCCGACCCTGATCGCCCAGCAGCTGGCCACCCTGGACGAGCTCACCGGCGGGCGGGCCGAGGCGGTGGTCAGCTTCGGCAACCTGGTCATGCTCAGCCAGTACCACGTGGAGTGGAAGGGGAGCCGCCCCCTGGCCAGGGTCAGGGAGGGCATGCAGGTCCTCCGGACCATGCTCGACACCGGCAAGATCGACCACCAGGGCGAGTTCTTCAAGTACACCGGCCTGTTCACCGCGGCCCGGCCGGTCCAGGAGCGGGTGCCGCTGAAGCTCGGGGCGATGGGCGGGCCGCGCAGCTTCGAGCTGGCCGGGGAGATCGCCGACGGCATGCACCACGCCCTCGGCTACTCCAAGGAGAACTACGAGTACGTGGTCGAGCACGTCACCAAGGGGGCCGAGAAGGCCGGCCGCGACGTGGCCGACCTCGACCTGGGCGCCTGGGTGATCAGCGTGGTCGCCAACGACCGGAAGCTGGCCAAGGAGGCGGCCCGCATCATCGTCGCCTTCTACATCCCCTCGATGCCCCAGTCGCAGGTGGAGCGGCACGGCATCGAGTACGCCAGCCTCCAGCCGATCTTCGACGCCTTCGCCTCCGGCGACGTGGCCAAGGCGATCGAGCTGACCACCCCCGAGCTGGTCGACAAGCTGTCGGTGGCCGGCACCCCCGAGGAGGTCGTCCACCAGCTCAAGACCGACATCCTCTCCACCGGCATCAACCACGTGATCGCCGCCCTGGTCGACCCGGTCCTGGTCAAGTTCTTCTCCGGCCAGACGGTCGACGTGCCCGACGTGAAGAGCCAGCTCAAGCTGATCGCCGACAAGGTGATGCCCGAGCTCGACTGACGGAGGTCAACGCCGTGACCAGGATCCCCGACGTCGAAGGCAGCGACCTCGTCCCCCGTGACCCCGACGTGCTCTCGATCGGGGACCGGGCGGCCGCCGAGGCGGCCACCCGCAAGCTGGCCGAGGGCTACGAGGACCGGGCCTGGGGCTGCATGTCGTCGCGGCACAAGTTCTGCCGCGAGCCCTGCCCGGTCTACCAGGTGACCCGCAACGAGCAGCACACCAGCTACGGCTTCCACGCCACCGTGGCCGCCATGTCCCAGGGCCTGGTCGACCTGGAGGACGCCTACGAGCAGTACGCCTACTGCACCCAGTGCGGGGCCTGCGAGCTGCGCTGCCCCAACACCCTGTTCACGGGCGACTTCTACCGCAACCGGACCCAGCTGGTGCAGCTGGTCAAGGCGGTGCGGGCGGCCGGGGTGGAGGCCGGGATCGAGCGCGGCTCCTGGAAGCGGTGGAACGACGACACCGTCACCTTCCGCAACGAGATGCAGGGCGACCCGGCCCAGGTGGCCGGCTGGGCCGACGACCTGGACCTGCCACGGGGCGGGGAGACGATCCTGTTCTGCGACTGCATGGCCGCCTACCGCCAGACCAAGGTCCCCCGGGCGGTCAGCATGCTGCTGCGCGAGGCCGGGGTCGAGGTCGGGCTGATGAACGACCAGTGGTGCTGCGGCGGCCCGGCCCTGGAGATGGGCTACACCGACATCTACGAGCAGTTCGCCCGCCACAACCTGGAGGACTGGCGCGCCGCCGGGGCCAAGCGGGTGGTGACCCTCGACCCGCACGACTACATCACCTTCGTCGAGGACTACCCGCGGCTGTTCGGCGACTACGGCATCGAGGTGCTGCACATCACCGACCTCCTGGCCGAGCTCATCGAGCAGGGCAAGCTCAGGCTGGAGCGGCCGATCCCGGTCAGCGTCACCTACCACGACCCCTGCCGGCTCAACAAGCGCCGCGGCATCTGGGAGTCGCCCCGCAAGATCCTCCGGGCCATCCCCGGGCTCGACTTCCGCGACGTCGACCACGTCACCCAGTGGGCGATGTGCTCGGGGGCCGGGGGCGGGCTGCCGGTGGCCCTGCCCGACGTGGCCGAGAAGGTCGCCCGCAACCGGCTGGACGCGGCCGCCCCGATCGGGGCCGACGTGCTCGCCTCGGCCTGCGTCTGGGCCGAGGACCACCTGGAGCGGGTCGCGGCCGCCGACGGGCAGATGCCGGTGGTCGACATCACCGTGCTGGCCGCCATGTCGGCCGGGCTGCTGGAGGCCGAGCCGTGGCTGGCCGAGGTCGGCCGCAACCGGGAGGGCGCCCCGTGACCATGACCTACGAGGGGGTCAACCGCCAGGCGGTGGCCGAGCTGGTCGACGTCCTCGGCGCCGAGCGGGTGGTCGTGACCCCCCAGGGCCGGCTGATCCGGGCCATGGTGCCGGCCCCGTTCCCGTTCCACCGCTGGGCCGACGAGGCCCCCGAGATCGCCGTGCTGCCGGAGACCACCGATGAGGTGGTGGCCATCGTCAAGCTGGCCAACCGGCTGCGCATCCCGATCGTGCCCCGGGCCGGGGCGACCGGCCTGAACGACGGGGCCAAGCCCAACCGGGGCGGCATCGTGGTCGACACCAAGCGGATGAACAAGGTGCTGGAGATCGACACCACCGACTGGACGGTCACCATCCAGCCGTCGATCAACATGCTCAAGCTCAACGAGCGCCTGGCCCCCTACGGCGTCTGGTATCCCGACGACCCGGCCTCCTACCCGGTCAGCATCGTCTCGGGCCGCATCGGCACCGGCGGCTGGTCGCTGCTGGGCAGCCGCTACGGCCACGTCCGCGACAACGTCATCTCCATGGAGGTCGTCCTCCCGACCGGCGAGGTGCTGGAGGTCGGCCAGGGCGGCGGCCGCAAGATCCGCCACTCGTCCACCGGCTACCGGCTCAAGGACCTGTTCCTCGGCCACCAGGGCACCCTGGGGATCGCCACCCAGGCCACCCTGGAGCTGTACCCGCGGCCCGAGGCCGAGTTCCCGGCCTTCTTCGGCTACGAGTCCTTCGACGCCGGCTACCGGGCCATGCAGCCGTTCTGCCGCTCCAACCTGGCCACCCTGGCCGGGGTGATCCTGTTCGACGAGCGCAAGGTCCAGTACCTGCGCCGCGACGACGAGGCCTACATCCCCGAGCCGGAGTCGCTCCAGTCGATCGTGGCCGTGGCCGCCTACGGCTCCGAGGGCGAGGTCGCGGCCGCCCGCGACCGGCTGATGCGCATCGGCGCCGAGACCGGCGGCCGCTACCTGGGCGAGGAGCTGTCCGAGCTCGACTGGGCGTCGCGCCACGACCGCTACGCGACCCCGCTGCACGGCCGCTCCCGCGACCGGGCCGTCCACATGAGCTGGCACTGCGAGGACGCGGCCATCACCTACTCCCAGCTGCCGTTCGTCAAGCAGCGCTGGCACGAGATCGCCGACCGCTACATCGCCGAGCACGAGGTGTTCGACAACTGGGGGATGTTCTTCTACACCAACAACGCCTACAAGGGCTGGGGCGACTTCCTGGTCGAGATCGACATCGGCATCTGGGAGCAGCGCCTGGACGAGGACAGCTGGCGGGCCTGGACCAACCTCAAGCGCGAGATCACCCAGGTGTCGCTGGACGCCGGCGGGTCCATCTCGGCCTGCCACGGGGCCACCCGGGAGGGCGAGGTCGAGCTGGTCCCGGCCGAGCTGGGCGGCCAGTTCGACCTGATGCTCAAGCTCAAGCGGATGCTCGACCCCAACAACATCATGAACCCGGGCAAGTACCTGCTCGACCAGGCGTATGAGGACGGGGAGGGCTGACCATGCCCGACGAGGACTACGGCGAGCCTCGTGGCACCGCCCCCGAGGCCGCCCCGGCCGACGGCCAGCAGCTGCCCCACGGAGTGATCGACAACGGCGGCCACTACGAGGTCGACCCGGCGCTGATGTCGGTCTACCCCCAGTTCGCCACCGACTTCGAGGTCGACCGGATCGTCACCGACCGGCTCGAGTACCTGTACTGGGTCCAGCGCCACTTCGCCGACCGGGTGCTCCCGCCCCAGGCCGAGG